>NZ_CAADGZ010000108.1:0-11833 GCF_900696675.1 uncultured Candidatus Kuenenia sp.
GAATTGCAAGGAGACAACCCCGTGGAAAACCTTCTGGCATACGCCAAAAAAGCTCTTTTAACAAAAACCACTTCCGGCTTAACTTATAATATCGCTTGTTAATTTTTCAAAGAACTAAAGTGTTACCTTTTTTTTAGCGGCAACAAATAATCCTTTAAAAATATCCAGGCTCTGCAAGTGTCGCTTAATGTGTTTTTAATACCATAATTCTTGTTGGTAAAAATTTTAAAAGGGCTTTTTTTGCCCTTTTTTATTTTTTCGCACGAAACAATTGAGGGGTGAATAACTCTCACGATACATGGCGAAAACATCTGTTGTTTACGTCTGCCAAAGTTGCGGATGGAAAAGTTTAAAGTGGGTAGGGCGTTGTGGCGGTTGCGGAGAATGGGATTCCACTGTAGAGGAATATAGTAATGATTCCGTTGGCGCTACTTCCTTGTCTGCCATGCTTGACAGACAACTTCCCATTCCGATAACTGAGATAAAACTTCAGGATTGCCCTTGTATCGAAATGGGAATCAGCGAATTTGACAGAATCCTGGGGGGAGGTTTGGTTGTTGGCTCAGCGGTATTGATCGGCGGAACGCCGGGAATTGGCAAATCAACACTCCTCTTACAAGTATGTCAGCACGTCAGTCAAAAAGGATATACCACGCTCTATGTCACAGGAGAAGAATCCGTTGCTCAAACAAAACTCAGGGCAGAGCGGCTATCCGTATTGTCGCCTAAATTACTCGTTGTTTCTGAGACAAATTTAGATTTTATATTAGAAAATATACACAACACACATCCTACCCTGGTGGTGATAGATTCCATCCAAATGATTTATAAGCCCCAGCTAGAATCCTCTCCGGGCACCGTTGCTCAGGTACGACAATGCGCAAATGAACTGATTTTTACCGCGAAATCTACGGGTTCTGCAATATTTCTGGTAGGACACGTAACCAAACAAGGTATAATTGCAGGTCCAAAGGTGTTGGAGCACATGGCTGATACCGTTTTGTACTTTGAGGGAGAAAAATTTCAATGCTATCGCATTCTAAGGGTTGTTAAGAACCGATTTGGATCCACGGATGAGATTGGAATCTTTGAGATGAGAAAAAACGGATTACATCCGGTTGACAACCCATCGGAGATTTTTATTTCACAGGGTATGAGAGTAGGCGCAGGTTCTACAATCATTCCCTGTATGGAAGGAACACGCGCTTTGCTGTTAGAAATTCAGGCGCTTGCAACAAAGGCAACGTTTGGCATGCCGGAAAGAAAGGTCAGCGGCGTTGACTATAACAGGGTATCGATGCTCCTTGCCATACTTGAAAAGCGGATTGGTTTAAAATTGGGAGGCCAGGATATCTTTGTGAATATTGTAGGGGGGGTTCATGTTTACGAACCTGCGGCGGATCTTGGTATCGCAATGACAATTGCCTCAAGTTTTAAAGAGAAACCAATACCTCCGGATATGGTAGTCATTGGCGAGGTTGGCCTTGGCGGTGAAGTGCGAAGTGTAAATCAAATTGAAATCAGATTAAAAGAAGCTCAACGGTTGGGTTTTAAAAGAGCAGTTATTCCAAAAGATAACGCTAAAGGATTAGGAAAAGATTTTGGGATTGAATTAATTGAAATATGCTACCTTTCGGAAGTAGTAGAAATAATCGGGTGAATTCAAAGAATACACATTTTAAAAAAACCAATTTGTTTTTGAGTATTATCTTCTGCATGCTGTCTTTTCATATTTCGGGTGCAATTCGCGCAGAAACATATGAGGATGGAAAGATTAAGGTGAGGCATAAAGAATTATCCATTAAAACAAACAGGGGTTCTGTGCAATTCAATCATCCTTATGAAATGAACAGTGATGTTATCGGTAATGTATTATCGCAGATTTATTTCGAAGAAAAGGGGCTTTTGAAAAAGAGTACATCTGTGAACGTCTTTCAGGATGACGAAATCAGCAGGCTTGTGCCCTTGATTATCCAGGCTTTTTCTGTAGCAACTCCTGCACAGGTAATAGAGGTTGTCTCGTACTCAGGGCGGCCGTTTTTCGCGGACAAACAGAACTACTGCGTTATGTTTATGAGGGATAGCCGTCTAAATATTGTTTTTAGCCGGGTACAAAAGTTCCAAACGTACAGCGATTTGGTGTCTGAGAAAAAAGGGATGGGTACGGCAAAAGAAGACCCGACGAAGATAAAAGGCAGTCGTTTTTGGGCGTTATTGCCTGCGTATGGACAAGCCTTTGAACCGGGGCACAAAAACTGGCTGGTCATAAACATATCAGATGAAACATACCAGAGGCCTGAAATAAAAAAACCGGACATTTCCGAGTCCGACAAGTCTGATTTCTATAACCAACTGCAAAAAAAAGAAAAAGTTGGCAGCAATATTCACTCTTCATCCGGTTATCAACAAGTGGAACCTGGCGCGAATGTCGTTCAAAGGGAAAGTAAAATCAAAGCCAAATTACTTATATTGCGCGAACTACTCAATGACGGGATTCTTTTACAGGAAGACTATGATTATAAAAAGGAAATGCTTTTGAATAATGGAATGAATGATATGGATATAAAAAATCAGCTCAGGGAAATAAAAGATTTACTGAAGGAGGGGCTTATTACAGAAGAAGACCATAGTAGAAAGAAAAAGGCGTTGCTTGATTTGTTTTAATTACAAAGATATCAATGCAAAAAATCCATATTGGAAATATGATTATTACGTGTGTACGGCGAATATACGGCAGACTCCTTATTAAGGATAAAACATATGCAGATTTTGCTCACAAATGATGATGGTATTTATGCACCGGGAATCGCTTCGTTAAAACACTATATTCAGGATCTGGGAACCGTTACCGTTGTTGCGCCGGATATTGAGCAAAGCGGCGTGGGGCATTCCATCACTTTCAACCAACCCCTGCGTATCAGGAAAGTGCACATGAACAATGAATTTATCGGGTACGGCGTTAACGGTTCGCCGGCAGATTGTGTAAAACTTGCCGTAAATGAGATTATGCGGGAGAAGCCTGACATTGTCATATCAGGGCTAAATATGGGGGCAAACGTGGGCATCCACATCCTTTATTCCGGAACGGTAGCGGCAGCGGTGGAAGCCACTGTCATGGGATTTTCATCCATCGCGGTTTCCTTCGAAATAACAGAACACTATGATGACATCCACAGGACGGCAGACGTAGCAAAAGGCATTATACAACGTATTTTAAGCCATAATCTACCCAAAAATTTGCTCTTAAACGTAAACATTCCTGCAATTCCGCCTGATCAGATAAAAGGGATTAAGATAACACACCAATTCACGCAGGATTTTAAAGAAGTTTTTCAAAAACGTATTGACCCAAGCGGCAGGGCTTATTACTGGTTGACAGGAGCAGATAAATCCAAATACCATGAAGAAGGAACCGACCTGAGTGCGCTTCGTGACGGGTATATCTCCATTACCCCCCTTCGTTATGACCGCACAGATTATCAACACCATAAAATAATTGAGGGATGGGATTGGCAATAGAAACAATGGTAACACTTTAGTCTTTTGAGAAACGTATTCTCCCTAAATTGGAGAAAAAAGCAGGTATGCCCTCTTGCCTGTAGTAAAAATCCATGAATTAATGCCCATTCTCTTATTAGTTATTTTATTTCCCGTCAGTTTCCATGCCTTTTATTACCTCTATTGCCTTTTCGAGTTGCAAATCTTTGAAGAGAGGGGGTTCTTTTTCCTTATCAGCCGCTTTCCTGCCTATTTTCGCCGCTGACAATTCTACCTGCAATTCCCTCATCTGGGAAAAATCAAGCGGAATTTCAATATCGGGTTCAATCCCTTTTTCGTGGATACATTCTCCCGATGGCGTATAATATTTGGCGGTCGTTAGTTTTAAGGCGGCATTGCCTTCGCGTATTGGAACCAGGCTCTGCACAGATCCTTTGCCAAATGTTTTCATGCCTACCAGCAAACCGCGTTTATTATCCTTTATCGCTCCGGCGACAATTTCAGATGCGCTGGCGCTTCCGTTATTTACCAGTACTACCAGCGGGAAATCAGGATAGGAGCCGCTTCTGCGGGCGCGGTACAGAATGTTTTGGTCAGGACCTCTGCCTCGGGTTGAAACAATAACGCCCTTTTTTAAAAATCTGTCAGAAACACCCACGGCGGCGCTCAACAATCCTCCAGGGTTAAATCGCAAGTCCAATATTAAACCTTCCATGCCTTGCTTCAATAATTCTTTCACTGTTTTATCCAGATCATCAACGGTGTTTTCCTGAAAATTTATCAGAGCTAAGTAGCCAATCTTCTCCGTTTCATCCACCATTTTTACGTCTCTTATACTGTTTACATGGATCTTTGCCCGCTGTATTGTAATATCCACCGGCATAGATTCTCCCTCATGCAAAACAGTAAGGGTTGTTGTTGTGCCCGGCTTCCCCCGAAGGAGTTTTACGGTTTCACGAATAGCTATGTCTTTGGTTGGTATGCCATCAACCTTGAGAATGCGATCTCCTACCAATATCCCTGCCTTGAATGCTGGAGAATCGAGTATGGGGGTTATTACGGTTATTAGCCCATGCCTGACAATTACTTCGATACCTAAACCTTCAAACTCCCCTTCCGTTTCGATCTTAAGCTCTTCTAATTCTTCGGGACTTATATATTGACTGAAGGGATCCAACTCCGACATCATTCCACGGTATGCGTTTGTAAAAATAGTGTTAATATCCAATTCTTCAACATACTTTTCCTGCAGCGCCTTTATTACCTTAACAAACTCTTCAAACTCCTTATATATAAAATCACTGGTTTGCTGATTTGCCCGTTTTGTCACAGCATTTGCCGGCGCTCCCAATGTAAATGTATTTGCGGAGACACTGCCTGCAAAAATTATCATTGTATAAAATAATAAAACAAATAGACTTTTTTTCATTTTCCTTTGCTTCCTGAAAATAATTAATTTTATAAAACTATAAAAGAATGACTTTTTGAGAGTGAAATTTATCGAAAGGTATTTTAAAGATACGTTGCTTTTCCAGAAATGTTGCCACGATTTCCATTGTATTTGTATAAGGTAATACTATACCGTATATTTGTGTTTTTGTAAAAAACTGTAACTATTCAGCGTAATTTATTAAACTACCGGAGATCAGAGCGTAACTCGTTCCCAAACCTTGTACTGAACATAGTGAAGTATCTGTTTGGGAACGTAATGGTACTGGAACTACATTCGCGGGTTCAGGCTTGTAACCGTTCGGCTGAGCTCACGACGAACGGTTGCAAACATGAACCCGCCGGGATTCATGTAATGTTTACACTGAATAGTTACAAAAAACTTGCAATAGGAAAAACGTTGCTTTCTTGTATTGCTGTGTTCGCAAGATATGGAGGGGTGCTAAATGCGGGAGATCTTTGAAGGATTGTAAGTGGTGGGCAGAGACGGGATCGAACCGTCGACACCAGGATTTTCAGTCCTGTGCTCTACCAACTGAGCTATCTGCCCCATTAATTTTACATTGATACATCACTAATGCAGTGGCGATATTATAGGTATGAAACAGGCGATAAGTCAAGTTTTTTATTTACCCACCAGCATTAAATAGCGAATCATATACCTGAATTGACAGGCAGTATGCGTTTTTTTAAATCTGCCCTCATCAGCGGCTATACTTAAATACTATACAGGTCTTAAAATCCAGTCCATGTATATTCGCCAATTTTTATTCTATTCACCGCTGACCCTTTCACCTGCCTTTGGCATCTCTGTTTTTTTAAACGAGACTTTGATATCATCCCCGGAAGCAGGGATTTAAATTTTGACAATAGACATATTATCTAATATAATTCATTGTTCTGTCTATCTTTTTTGAATATTTATATTTTATTTTATTAATTACATGATCAAAGATAAACATTCCATGAAAAATAACAAAAGGCGGTCTTTTTCCCTTGGTTACATCCTTCTTTTCTTTGCTATTGTATATCTGGCACAGATGTTTTTTTCTCCAAAAGCAGAAGAAGTGTCTTATAGCCAGTTTAGACTCTATCTTAAGAATGGTTATATATCCGAGTGCACCGTGGGCCAGAATATTATTCGAGGTTATTATAAAAAATTTTCCGCTGAAGGTGGTGAAGAAGACAAGATTGCGTTTTTTACTGTTCCTATACAAGACCAGGCGTTGGTGAATGAACTTGAGGAACAAAAAGTACGTTTTAAGGGTGCTCCGGAAAATAATTTTCTAAAAAGCATGATTATGTGGTGGATTATACCTTTCGGTGTTATGACGCTTGTCTGGTTTTTGTTATTAAAGAAATTTAGCGGTATGGGTTCCCCTTTCATGTCTTTTGGCAAAGCAAAAGTCAAACTTTATTCTGATAATGGCACACAAAAAATAACCTTTGCCGACGTCGCCGGATGCGATGAAGCAAAAGAAGAATTAAAGGAAATTAAGGATTTTCTTGCTTATCCCGATCGATTTCAAAAATTGGGGGGGAAAATTCCCAAAGGTGTTCTCCTGATAGGGTCTCCAGGCACGGGAAAGACACTTCTTGCAAAAGCAGTTGCGGGAGAAGCCGGGGTACATTTTTTTTCTATCAGCGGTTCGGATTTTGTTGAGATGTTCGTCGGCATGGGCGCTGCCCGTGTGCGGGATATGTTTGAGCAGGCAAAGGAAAAGGCGCCATGTATTGTTTTTATCGATGAAATTGATAGTGTGGGTCGGCAAAGGGGAGCGGGGCTTGGCGGGGGGCACGATGAACGGGAACAAACCTTAAACCAGCTTTTGGCAGAAATGGATGGTTTTAACTCACAAAAGGGCATAATCATTATTGCGGCAACAAATCGACCGGATGTTTTAGATAACGCCTTATTACGTCCTGGGCGCTTTGACCGCCAAATAACGATCGACAGGCCTGATCTTTCTGGAAGAGAAGCTGTTTTGGCAGTCCATGCAAAAACTGTAAAAATAGATCCGGATGTTAGTTTTAAAACGATAGCAAAACGCACGCCCGGTTTTACCGGAGCCGATTTAGCAAACGTTATTAATGAATCAGCACTTCTTGCGGCGAGGCACAATAAAAATTCTGTTGGGATGGAAGATCTGGAAGCTGCAATTGACAGGGTTTTGGCCGGACCTGAAAGAAAGAGCAGGATTATGAGTGAAGCAGAGAAAAAAACTGTTGCTATACACGAATCTGGCCATACTCTTATTGCTGCTATGTTGCCCAAAACCGACCCAGTACATAAAGTCTCCATAATTCCCAGAGGAACAGCTGCTTTGGGATATACCATGCAATTGCCGATAGAAGATAAGTATTTAACAACGGAGTCTGAATTGTTGGAAAATATCTGTGTCTTGCTTGGGGGTAGGGCCGCCGAAGAAATTATTTTAGATGAAATTTCAACAGGTGCCCAAAATGATATTGAAAAGGTATCAAAACTAGCAAGAAATTATGTTTGCCGATTTGGTATGAGTAAGAAAATAGGCCCTCAGACTTTTGGCAGGCAATCTGGTAATATTTTCCTAGGTCATGATCTTGTTCAGGAAAAGGAATACAGTGAAAAAACCGCTGTTACAATTGATGAAGAAGTGACAAAAATCATTAATGAATGTTACGAAAAATCGAGAAAATTAATTCAGGACAACCGGGGTAAGCTTAATGTATTGATAAAAAAACTCGAAGAGTGCGAAGTCCTTGATGGAGAACAAGTTCTTGAGTTACTAAATTTAAAAAAGAAGGATATTTCCCTCAGTGGTGATAAAGAGTAAGATTTTTCACCAGATGAATTACCCGCGTAAATGATTTTGCCCATCGTTTGTAGAGTGCGTAGTATAATTATGCACAGTAAGTACTACTAAATTCCCGTGTGCTTTTTCCATCCATGTGCAAAAGCAACACACCTCAACTTTCAAAAAAACAAAATTTATACTTTTGGGAAAGCGTTTACTTTTCAGCCTCAAAAAATTCTTGTGCAAAGTTCAGATTAGAGTAAACACTATTTACATCATCATGATCCTCTAGCGCCTCTATAAGCTGAAGCGCTTTTCGATATGCTTCTCCTTCCACCTCTATAGTATTATTTGCCAACCAGCTTGTTTCTGCATTCTCTATGGTTATATTTTGAGTTTCAATAGCTTTTTTAACTGCATCCAAATCAGTTTGAGCACATAACACTTGATAATACTCCCTCACTGTTTGCAAATCCTCTGCACCCGCATCTAACACCAGCATCATAAATTCATCTTCTACGCACACATTATTGTTCACCAATATAATGCCTTTTTTTTCAAACATCCAGGAAACGCAACCTGTTTCACCCATATTGCCGCCAAACTTTTCAAATAGTTTTCTTAGTTCTGGCACGGTTCTGTTTTTATTATCGGTTAACGCATCCATCATTATTGCTATTCCATTTGGCCCATACCCTTCAAACAAGCATTCTTGCAATTCGATATTATCGCCTCCCGTTCCGATACCTTTTTGTATCGCACGCTCTATGTTGTCTTTCGGCATATTTGCCATCCGCGCCTTACTTATTGCAAGTTCCAGTTTCGGGTTCATATTAGGGTCGCTACCACCTTTTTTGACAGCGATAGTAATCATCCTGGATATTTTAGAAAACACCTTGCCTCTTTTAGCATCAGCAATGCTTTTTTTATGTTTTATCCCAGCCCAATGTGAATGTCCTGCCAAGTGTATTATTCCCCACTTAAATACATAGAATTTAATTTTTCAAACTATATTTTTTTCTTTAAATGATGTTTTATTATTTTTGTACTGTTTTTTTCTAAAGAAATGAGACGTTTTATTTTGTCAATTTTATGTGTTACATTTTCCAATTGTTTTTCATAGACGTGTGTTTTTTCATACAATACCTTTGCCTTTTCCCACGCGCCCAACGCATCGTACCAACTGCCCAGGCTATAATTCACGTCTCCCAGATGCTCAAAAATATACGGATCTTCCAATAGTTTAATCGCCTCTTCCAGCTTTTGAAGCGCCATGAATAAATAATCATCTCTTTCTTCTATTTGCGCTTTTTTATAGTATGCCCAACCCAAGCTATCAAGATACGCGCCATTTTTTGGTTGAGAGTCAAGGGCTCTATTGATTAATGTAATTGCCTCGTCAATATTTCTGTTATTTTCCGCAAAAAAATATCCAAGGAAATTATTGGCTTCGTGAAAATCAGGGTCTATCTTTATGGCCAAACGCAATTCTTTTTCCACCGTATCATATTTTTGACATTGGTAATAAAGATTGGCCAACATAAAGTGAACATCTTTTTCTGTTTCTGCTTCTAATGGTAACAATCTCATTTTTTCAATTGTTTTTGTCGCTTCGTCAATGTTATTCTGGCTGCTATATATCTGACAGAGTAAAAAATATTCTCTTGGATTCCTGCTGCCTATCTCTATGTTGTTTTCGAGAATTTCCTTAATTTTTTCTATTTCTCCATTTCTTTCCGTTTTTTTTCCCAATTTCTCATAAATTTCAGAGAGTGTAAGGCGCATTATCCAGTTTTCAGGTTCTTTAAGAAGAAATTCCTTCGCTTCTTCAACAGCAGTATCATGATCATTTAAAATATCATAACATAGTGTTATATAAAAACTCGAAAAAGTTAGTTCCGGATCATATTTTTTTGCTTTCAAAAAATGTTCCAGCGCCATATCAACAATGTTTTTCTCAAAGTATTTTAACCCAATTTCATAATGAAACTTTGCCGGGCGGGCAATAATGTTCATATTAAACATGGTTTTAAAACACTCCGCACTTTTTTCTATCATGCCCAGTTCTATATAAATATTTGCAAGCCGATAGAGGGAGTCTGCCAGAAAAACTTCGTCCAGTTTGGTAATTTTACATTTTCTGGCATATTCATATTCCGAAATTGCCTCTTTCTTTCTGTCAACTGCTTCGTAGAGAGTGGCCAGTGTGTAATGAAGGCTGAATTCCTGTGGGGTTTGATTCGCAAGTTTTTCGAGGGCATTTATAGCTTTTTCATTCTCGCCTAATTGAAAATAACAGGTAGCCAAATGCTTTATGACCCTCTCAGAATTGGGGTCTATTTCATTCGCCTTTTCAAAATTATCAGCAGCCATTTCCCAATTTCTCTCTAGTAAAAAAAAGTACCCCGCACTAAAGTAGGAAAACGCATCTTCCATTCTTTTTAAGTGTAGAAATACCCCTTCTCCGGATGTGGGAGAATTTTTCCTAATGGTAACATTACTACATCCCAAAAACTCCAGAAAGAAGATAATTACGGATAAAACAATAATGGTAAATGATTTACAAAACATTTCATATTTCTTTTTACACTTTGCAAGCTTTAAATAAAATAGCAAGTAACTACTGGCGAAGCAATACCTCTACCTAATGGAAAATACGCTATACGACGAATCCGTATAAAGCTACCGATTGTCCGTATCGAGCCTTCTTTAAAAAATAGCGACTATTAAGTGCAGGGAAAGTGGCATGATGGTGCTATAATACTTCAATTGGTTAAATAGTTACGGGTCGTTAAAGTATTACTTTATTTAATGGATATTCAATAATTCCTTCAGCCCCTGCCCTAATTAATGCCGGAATAATGTTTCTCGCGATGCTTTGATCTACCATTGTTTCAACCGCATAGCCGGCACCTTCGCTTAAGGTCGAGACCGTGGGTTTCCTCAGTGCAGGCAATTGTTTTAATACCTTTTCCAGGGAATCTCCAGGTACATTCATTTTTAATCCAACTTTTTCACGTGCAATGATTGCTCCTTCAAAAAGCATGGCAAGATTTTCTATTTTTGTGCGTTTCCAATCATCTTTCCATGACTGGTGATTAGTGATAAGCTGGGTTGCCGACTCCATAATTGTATCTATTATTCGAAGTTTATTAGCCCTGAGACTGCTGCCTGTTTCGGTAAGCTCTACGATCGCATCAACCAAAGCAGGCGCCTTTGCTTCTGTTGCACCATGAGAAAATTCAATATCAGCGACAATTCCTTTCTCCGCAAGATATTGTCTGGTAACATTAACCAACTCCGTAGCAATGCTTTTATTATTTAGATCCTGCACAGACCTTATTTCTGAATCCTCCGGAACGGCCAATACCCATTTGACCTTTGTGAGTTGTTGTTTCGCATAGACAAGGTTCACCACTACTTTAACGTCGGAACCTGCCTCTTTTACCCAGTCAGCGCCCGTTAGACCCGCATCAATAATACCTTTTTCCACAAACCTTGACATGTCCTGCGGCCTAATTAATCTTATAGTTATTTCATCATCATCAATTGTGGGGTAATATGACCTAGAATTGACGCGAACCGTATAGCCCGCTTTTTTCATCATGTCAATAGTAGATTCTTGCAAACTGCCTTTCGGCAAACCAAAATTTAATGTTTTCATTCTTCCGATCCATTCTTTTCAATTACAGAACTTCCACGAACAGCTTCGTCAATAATTTTTAAGATACGATTACGTTTTTCAGTTAATTCATCCAGGCAAAATTTCAAGTGAGGGGTATATTTTATTCGCAAACAAGACCCCAATTCCGTCTGTATAAATCCTTTGGCATGATCCAGCCCACACATAGTATTTTTCCGCTCCAATTCGTTACCAAGCACAGAAACATAGACCTTTACATTTTTCAAATCTGCTGATATATCCACCTCGGTTACTGTTATAAAGCTCAGTCTTGGATCTTTTACTTTATAAAGTATAATTTTACTTACTTCCTGTTTAATAAATTCAGATAGTCTTTCCGCTCTTCTTTTAGACATAAGCCGTAGTAATCAACCCGCCTTTTATAAAAATAAACTCCCACGAAACATTTTATTACGACTTGGAATAC
>NZ_CAADGZ010000109.1:0-11762 GCF_900696675.1 uncultured Candidatus Kuenenia sp.
CTCCAGCAATGGCAATTACATCGGTTAGGCCGCTTACCTGCACCGGCGTTGAGCGGTTTGTCGTTGACTCGTCTCCCAGTTGACCGTTCCAGTTTGCCCCCCATGTCCACACGGCGCCATCTGGCTTCAGTGTTAGCGTATGATATGCTCCTGCCGATATCTGTGACCGAGGTATAAAGGTGGTTTCGCTTCCGTAGGATATGCCTCCAATGTTTTGAGAGGCTATCCTGCAATAGTATGTCGTCCATGGCGTTAAATCACCTAAAGTCGCATTTACGTACGTTGAGCCGGTTCCACATGGAATAGTTGTTGTGGCATCGAAATACATTCCTGTACTCGTGCCATAATCAAACCACGCAGTAGTTGCCAACCCGTTGCCATTCACCCACCCATTCAGTAATACGGAACTCAAGCTAACACACGTTGCTGAACCTGTTGTTGCGGTAGGGGTGCTGCCGCCGTCGTCTGGCAAGGAACCTGTAGTCGAACCAATTGCATACCCATCATAGCTGCCGGCCGTGTATTGGGTAAAAAACATAAGACCACATACAACGCTCGCCACCATCGATACTCTCAATACCGTTAGTATCTTAAGTCTCATTTTCTCATCTCCTTACTATTATCTAATACCATTTTATACTGATTTGCACTCTCTTTTACCCACGCGATTACACGATGACCCGCAATTTTATTGCACAATCATTTCTTTTACAACATACCCTAATGTTTTAACGTCAGGAATATGTGCAGCATAAAAAACGGTATTATAATTATGAGATTTCCACTCTATTCTTATGCGGTCGTTTAACTGATCAAATATTATATTGGCATAATCCGCAGAGGGATTAAATAAAAACCCAATTTGTGACAATTCTATGCCCTCTCTTAATAGTTGATCAACTATTGTTTCCAGACTTTTCATGTGAGTGGCAATGATTACACAGCGAAGCTTATTCAATTGGTAAGGATACAAATCGTAGCGCCTTATATTTTGCAGTATTTTCTGGAGGCAACTTGTCTTTCGACCTCCCAGGAAATATTTGGTAAGAGGATTCTTATGATAAATTTCATCTACGGGACTGATATGCGCAAGATATCCAAAGCTTTGGGGAAAGGACAAAATGATTGCAGTGCATGGTCCAACCCCTTTTGTTTCTAATAATTCTCCCGATTTTGTCATTGCATACTCGTTAATATCCACTTTTTTGCTATTTTGGGGAGACAACGATTCCCTGTCCTGAACAGCATATCCGGCATTTACTTTCGGCAGGTAATCCATAATTTTTGAAAGAAAATATTTTTCATACTCCTTATAAATATTTGAAATAACCTCGTCCTCATCCATTTCAACAATAATTATCCATGAATGGCCAAACACTTCAAATTGTTCAAAAGCGCTTAACACATGTATGCCCCTGTAGTCCTCAATAATCTTGCTCCCCGCTTTCTGTTGCAGCGCAAGTTTCACTGCCTCAGTATCCACTTTACGTTTCAAAATGGTGCTATCTTCGATAAACCTGGAATCCGTCAGCATTAACTTGTTTTCATTTACAAGATACACCTCTCCGGTTCTTCCAAGGTGTTCATGGTCGGATAATATTGCATTAATTTTGTTTATAGGAAATTGTAAAACAAACCAGCCGGCAAGGTCTTTCTTTTCATATACAGGCACAACAAAAAAAGCGGCAGGTTTGTCTGACGGGGCATAAAATTCATAGTTGACAAATTCCCTTTCAGGCGCTTCCCGAAGATGTATGGACAGGGAAGTATCCGAATACCTTCCGGTAAAAAGATTTGTATGATAATCATCTGCCTGTTTTATGCTGTGAAAAACAAAACCTCTGCTATCGACAAAAAGAATATCGTAGAAATCTTTATACGTAGTAACAAAATTTACATCCGCTTCATACTCCTTCTTCTGAATATTCATAGCATCGATTCCTGATGCCTCAACCTGATAACATTTCTTTATCTGATGAAAACAATCAAGCATGCTTTCGTCTGCAGCAATACCAGCCGCTCTCTTTTCTACGTCCGCAAAATATTTAATTATCTGCTTTTTCTTAAATGCGCTTATTTCCAAAAGAACCTTAAAATTCTGCTCTATCAGGTTACCCTTGGGTATCTTTTTGCATCCTGTATTTACCAATAAAAAAATGATTACTACTATGACTATTCCCGGATAATTTCTGCATTTCCAAAAATTATTCATGCAATTCCTCTTTGATAATTACCAAAATCCGGACAAGCCGGAACCAAATAAGCGCGAAAGCAGTCTACAGTCCACAGTCTGCAATTTGCCGACTGTAAATTGCCGATTGCCGGCTTTAGATATTTGACTCCGTGTAAAAAATATCAGAAATAACTTAGCATTTATGGGATTAAGGCGTGTATAAAATGCGTTGGGTTTTTGTCTTTTTAAAGCCCGGCCTGATTTAATTTAAGAAAGCAATTGAATCATTTTTCCGGCATCTCCGGGGTAGTGGGATTATGGAACCGTGTGACCATTTTTAACCTTCTCATCTCATTCGCCGCGTTTTCCTTATCTTCCACTTTTGTATATAGTTGAATGAGATTGCGGTAAACAACAGGGTTAAATGGATTTACCCGGTTTGCTCGTGAAAGAAAATTTATTGCCGTTTGATATGCTCCTGTTCTTTGGTACAGCTCGCCCAGTGAAATATATGTGGCTGTGTATTCGGGATAATATTCGAGAGCGGTTTTTAATACTTCTTCTGCCTTTGAATACTGAGTATCCTGGATATATGCCATTGCCAGTTTGTTCTGGATCTGCGGTGAAATATTTTTTGCCCTTATGAAGGCCTTTTCATATTCTATAATCGCTGCGCTGTACAACCCTTCGCGTCGTAAAAGGTCTCCCAGTATAGCGAATTTTTTCGCTTCTTTTACCTCTATTTCCGCGACACTTTCAAGATCGTCCACAATAGTGGACGATTCCTTTAATATTGTCGGAAGTATTTTGATGCCATGAACCCTTCTCAGGTTTTTCTGTTTCAAATATTGCAGATAATTCTCTTCGAACGTATTAAATGGTACCCCGGTGGCGGAGGATAGCGCTTCTTTTGCATCCATTCCATTCTTTATTTCATCAAGGATTGCAGTGATCAAAGGATAGCCGCCAAGATGATATAAATATTCTATTGACGTAAATACCTGCGCAAATGCAAGGGCGGTGTCTTCTCTTTTTTCTAATTTTGCCAGGGAGGGATGCATTTGCTCAAAGGTGATAAAGTAGTTCTTTTCCACTGCCTCTGCCAGAAGACTTTCCAGTGAAACAGGCAATGTCGGTGAATTATCATCTATCCATCTATTTTCCTCATATTTGGCAAGCCCCTCATGAAGCCAAACCGGCACACGATTGTATGTCTTTTTCATTATCACATAATGCACATACTCATGAGCAAGCGTATCAAGCCATTCATATCCCCGTGGCTGCAACCTCGGGCTTGTAATGATTAGCCGGTTGAACAAACAAATTGCGACAGCACCGGAGGTTTCAATTTCTTTCTGTGTTAAAGTGGAAATAGTGCAAAAACTCTCAGCGTCCGGATAGACCTCCACGAGTATTTTCTCACGCGGGAAATAGCCCAGATCGCCTCCAATTACCTTATAAGCGCTCTCAAGTGTGTCGAGGGCGTATTCTGCCAGTATGGCGTCTTTTTCTTCCACAAAACGGAAGAGAAAATGTTCTGACTCAATTTCCTTAAAATTGCTTGCTGTCTGGTATATTGTTTGAACGAAATGGAAAAATTCCTCTGCCTGCTGCATGACCCCTGGGGTTTTTTGCGCTTTTTTCAGGAAATCAAGCGATTCCTCATACCTTCCCTCATAAAATCGCACCTTTCCCACGAAAAAATATACATGAGGGTCTTCCGGCGCCAACAATCGCACCTTTTCAGCAACCTTTTTTGCCTCTTCAACCTGCCATGCATTCAGGCATTCTTCACCATAGGCAATTTCTCCCGGAATATCGAAAAATTCATTCGTCCGTGACTTCGCCTCTTTTTCCCGTGATAGAAGTACCACGAACAACAGCAATAATAATATGACCGCTTTTCTTTTCATCATATATCTCAATCAATCAATCAATCAATCTCTGATAATAATCCTTATTTAAATCCCTGTATTTCTCCGGTAATCCGTCTTTCAGTGCGTCAAGAATTTCTTGTCTGAACTTTTTAGGCGCTTTATATGCATCCTCGGAAGGTATTTCCACCTTCTCTGAAGTAGAAGTAACCTGACCTTCCATCATACTGCCGCGAAACGGCATAGGCATCCCTTCACCAATCATTCCCTGCTTTATGTGTTCTTTTGCCCTCTGCACCCCTTCTTTTGCTTCAGACAGACGATACAACGACTCCCTTTCCTCAATGACCGCGCCTGAAATATCCTGCCCTTCCAGCCGTTGCTTTGCACCGGACATGGAGTTTGAAGCCATCTCCAGTTGCCTGTTTGCCTCTTCGTCCATGAACGGAGCCTGGCTTGCAAGCTGCTCTAACATTTCCATAAGTTCCTCTGTTTCATTTTTATACTCTTCCTGTTTCCCCGCATACTTTTTCAATGTCTCCTGATCCTCCAGGGTCATGCCGGCGATTTGGTGTTCATCGAGGAATTTCATTATAGATTCAAGATCCTGGACTATTTTTTGACTTTGTTTTGCCGCATCGTCGATCTGTTTTTTTGTTTTAAGCTCTTCTTCCGACAACAGTTCTTTCCCCGCATCTTTTCTCATTTCAATAGAGTCTTGCATACGGTTATTCCAGTGATTTGTATCCCTTGCAATTTCCCGTGCTAAGGTTAATGATTCCGCTATCTCTCTGCCTTTCAGCATTTCTTCCAGATGTTGAAGCGTTTCTTCCGTCTGAGGTAATTCCTTATCAATAGAAAGGAAATCTCTTTGCAGAGGGTCCCTGTTAATTTCACGGTTCAACTCCGCATTTTTCCTTGTCAGCCCGGAGAACTTCGCCGATTCCTGTTTAGACATGCCGGATTTATTATCGTTTTCAAACAAATCGCTAAACCAGCTCGCGGGGATTTCTCTTTGTCCGGAAAACTGTTGCAACTGCTGTTTTGTTTGAAGATATTCCTGTAGCAATTCATTCTTTGCCAAATATTTTTTTGTCCCGGCAATATCCTGTTTTAACCCTTCAATCCTTTTTTCCTGTTTTTCAAAAAAGGATTTTAGCGTTTCATTGGTTGATTCTGAGACACGTTTTTGAACCTCTTGCCTTAAATCTTCCGTTTTCTCTGCCAGCGTTCTTTGCTTATTTTCCAGTTCCGACAAATTATCCAGCATCGTATCCATCTTTTCCATGGTATCGGAATAAAATGAATCCGTCAGTCCCTGTGAGGCGGAATTCATCTGATCCATCATCTTCTGCAAGGAAGAAAGCATCCTTTTGGCCGCCTCTATAGCGGTTTCACTATCGCCATTTTTGAGCGCATTCTTCATCTCGTTTAAATCGCCCATAATGTCATCCTGTTCAATCCCCTTCATTGCATCTGCGTTTAAGAATTCATCCATATGCTCACTCTGCGCCATTTGCATAAGCTTCATCATCATTTGCCGGATAGCATTTTCAATGTTGTTTAATTCAGCAAGCGCCTTTTCGTTCAGTTCCATGTCCCCGGTTTCACGCATCTGATTCAGTAATTTTTCAAGAGTGTTCTGCGATTGGATCAGATTATTCCCCGTATCTATTACATCATCCAATTTTTGTTTTTGTATCATTTCATTAAGGAATAGTATCATATCTTCCACTTCCGTCACTTCCCTATCCTGTATTACCTGCAGTTCCAATAACATTGCCAAGGGCACATCATTGCCCACTATGGCGAGCATCGCTTTTTGTATGGCCGTTTGTTTTTGTTCCGTCACATCGCGAAACTTTTTTCTCAAATTTTCCAGTGCGTAGTAAACACTGTAATTTGCCCTGACATCTTCCTGCATACCAACCAGAATATCCGTAAAAAGGCGGTTGATAACGCTCACCCGTTCATTGATAATATCCTGCCTCATAAGCAGGTACTCTTTTGAGGCACATTTTTCATCATCAATCCTGTTCACAAGGTCGTCCGACAACAACCACAGCGCTTCTTTCACGAGCAATTCCTGTAGTTTAATCAATTCCTGGTGTTTTTTTCTGGAACTATAAATCTCCAGATAATAAGTTTTAGATTTGCCGGTTTTTGGCCCTGATATCGTATCGTTGTCTTTTGCTTCAATATAGTACGCCACCTTGTCGTCGGGCTGCAGGCGCAATTCGCTCAAAGACCATTTGTACGTTCCGTTGTAAAATAATTGCCTTTTATCAAAACGGGACAAATGCCTTGTGTTTTTTTCATTTCCAACTTCATATGCAAGAGAAATCTCCGCCAACCCATAATCATCTTTTGCATTGTATTGAAGGTTTACAACATCTTTTTCATTTACCACCAAATCCTTTGCCGGAGCAATAACAGACGTTTCAGGCGGCAGGTCTGGAATAACTTCAACTGTATATAATGCAGGATCTCTGGTAATACGCCCATTCAAATCCTTTATCTCAAAACAATAAGAGCCATTCTCCAGCACCTGCAATACGCCGCTCATGGCCTTGTTGTTTTCAACTGCAAGTGGAATTATTGCAGACTCGTTATAAATGATTTTTGCTGATGTTACGGGGCGACCGCTTACGGCGCTGATTTGCGCCTCACTCCCTTTCAAGGCTTTAATATTGCCGCTTGTGTTGTATATCGTCTTTGTCTCCAGCCCGGAATAAAGAGGATATCGGTAGCATACGGTAATATCGCCAATAACAGGGACGCCTGAAACTGCAAATGGCTCTCCGCCTATACTGCTGCTGTCGCTAAGATAGCCAAATAAAAGCGGTATGTTTTTGTCCAGAGAAGAACGATGAAATGCATACACCGTTCCGAAAAGAAGCACGGAGAAAATAAGGAGTGTATTGCCGAGGATGAGAGGTTTTTTATTAACTACTGATTGAAGGTCTAATTGTTTCAGTTTCCTTGCGGCTTCATCAACAAGCATAGAGACCATCTGCCCGGAATATTTTATCTTCTGTGTGTTTCGTTGTTTCTTTGTCAGTTGCAAAGAGCTGATAAGCACATTATTCAAAGAAGGATATTTTTGTTCTATCAGCAGCGCTATCTTTTCTTTATTTATGGACAGCAACGGTATCAGTAGTATTTTAAAAAACACGACCAATAGTAAACCAAGGCAAAGCATATAAAATGCTCCAAGGCCTCCGGGGAAACGCAAAAGTGCAGCAGCAGTAAATGCTCCTATCATCAGCAAAAATATTCCCAGTGAAAAGACCAGGGCAATGCCGCCGAAGAATCTGTTTACCATGATATGTTTGCATACCAGGCGCAAAGACATATTTATTGTACTCGCACTGCTTTGAGACTTTGCGTCCCTGAAGTTAAGCAGCTTGACAATGTCTATCAGATTATTTACTATTTTATTCGTATTTAATAATAATTTTTTCATGGTACTATGTATAAAAAAGCGATTTGTTTTAAGTCTGTGAACAATAGTAAGGGTATGCTTGAAGGGCTAAATTGTCAAACAAAAACTTACGGTTGAAAAACGGGGAGATGCTTAACTAAAAATTATTGAAATTCCTAAGCTGGCATAGCCAGAACCAAACAATCTAGAAATAAAAAATACGAGATTCGAAAGGGAACCACAGATTGCACAGATTAAGAAATTCATCACAAACTTACCAATGGCCAATTGAAAATGTCTAAACATTAAAATAATTATCAATACTGGACTATGAAAATTCTCGGAATTGACCCAGGAACGCTGATTGCCGGATATGGCGTAATAGAAAAATCCGGTGCGGAAATAAAAGCGGTCGCGTATGGTTCTATAAAAACCGGCAAGAACCAGAATTTCCCGGAACGCCTCAAAACAATATACACAGGGGTAACAGAGTTAATAACAATATATAAGCCTGATCACATGGCGGTAGAAGAGGTTTTTTTTGGCAAAAATTTTAAAGCAGCCATTAAAATAGGGGAAGGCAGGGGCATTATCTTTCTGTGCGCTGCGATGGCAAATATTCCTATTGCTGAATATGCTGCCAGAGTGGTGAAGAAAGCGGTTGCCGGAAACGGAAATGCCCATAAAGGCAAGGTGCAGGAAATGGTAAAAGCCATACTTGGTTTGCCGGGAATTCCGCAGCCGGAGGACGCATCTGACGCCCTTGCCATCGCAATTTGCCACGGTCATCGGCTCTAAACTGGAATACAGGGGTTTTTACCGGTGATTAAATAATGATGAAGTTGTTTCTCTCATAGCAGTTTTAAAGCGAGGTTATGAAAATATGAAAAAAACAAGGTGTATCCTGTGTAACGCAACAAAGGCAAAAAGAAGTTGTAAGGAGCGCCACGATGCATTGATTTGTCCGAAATGTTGCGCTTCTATTCGTACTCAAATGTGCGAAGGTTGCAATTATTATGAATATGCGGAAAGATATCACGCCGCCCGATGTCATACCGCAGGAGAAGACACCAGTGACAAGGGAATCGAACGGGAGGTTGACAATGCCTTACTATTGCAGGAAAAGGGCGATATTGATGCGGCAAAAACAAAGATGGATGAATTATTGCGCATGCACCCGGAAAATCATGTTGTGCAATATGGCATGGGCGTTGTCTATGCATTTAAGGGGATGTGTGATGAGGCAATACGACACTTTGATAAGGCAATTGAAATTTTTCCATATTTTGTCCAGGCGCATTATAACAAGGCGGTAGCGTTGCTGAAAATATCTGACATGGTAAACTATTTGAGAACATTGAAAAGAATAGTGATTATCGGTGAAGAGGATAGTGAGTTTGTGAAGGCTGCAAGGCACATGCTTCTTGAAAGCGAGGAATATATAATGAAGCATCATGGAGTTGGTCTAAATAAATACCTCGAAGGAGAAAGGAAATTTCAGGAGGCATTTTCCTATATGGATAATGCTCAATGGGAAGACGCCCTGTGCTGTTTTAAAGAATGCACGGAAATGGTCGCCGGGCATGCACAGTCGTGGGGGAATATAGGTTTGTGCTATGCGCATTTAGGAAAGAAAGAACTTGCGTTATCCGCCATTGACATGGCCTTGGAAATTGACCCCTTATATGAAGTAGCGTACATGAACCGAAAGGCAATTGATAGGCTGGAGGAGGGGGAGATATTAAAACATGAAAAGCTAAAGACACTGAATTATTACAAAGACGTTGCTGTACAAAACAAGCCTCTTCTTGAAACACTCATGGGGGAAGAAAGAATTAAAAGAACGAGTTGATACATTGTTTTCGGGAATGCGGAGAACAAGGCGTGGGGTGGATTAAGTGACAGCGAATCCAACTTTCCTGTGCATATTATTGGTGGATTCGGCGTAAAAAACAACGCCTTAATCCACCCTACCTTAACTTAATGACATTGGGTGGCCGCAACCCAAAAGCAAGGTTTTATACATTTGCAGTACAGAAGAGAAAGGAATACAGGGTTTTGCTAAAACGGTTCAATAATTTCCACTCCTTTCGGGGGATCAAACATAAAGAGTTTATCAGACATCCGGCTGTTGAGCGTGATGCTCTCAAATTCAATCAAATTTACCACTTCACCGCCGCTTTCATGCAATTCTATTTTTACCGGAAGCCATACGCCTTCCTCTATCCACAGGCGAATTTTTGCATATTGGGATGAAGCGCTTTTGGGGGTTAAATCAAGCGCATAAAAACATTTCTTACCGGCCTCCATTGTATCTGCCAGGGAAATTGTGTAGTCTTTTTTCGCCGAAGCTACCGATTCTCCATAACCAAACCCAAAGAAATGTATGTTCTGTGCGGTATGTTCTCCTTTATTTACAGCATATTTTTCGACCTGCTTTGCTTTTGGATGATATATCCACAGGTGTTTTCCGTCAATAATGTTTACCTCATCGCGGGGAGGGTCAAATTTTAAATGTAACCGGTCGGGTTTTTTATATTGCATCTTTCCTCTGGATACTTCCGTGGAATCCAGCAGTGGAATGGTTCTGGTGATCGCTATATTGGCCCTCATGGTTTTGAATTCGCCGTCTGCCTTTTCTATTGCAAGGAGAACTTCGTCCAGCGTCTTGCGTTTTGCCTGTTCGCTGCAAAGAGAAGCCCTGTTAACGAGAAAAATAATTAGCGCAGAAGCAAATAGGCTGAAAATAGTGCTGTTAAAAATTCGTTTTCCCATGTGTGTTTAACTTTGCCTTTTCAAAATGTTCTATGATGTGTACGATGTCCTTAATACAATCTATTTCAAAATCAGGTATTACCTCTGTTTCGACATACTCTTTGTAACGCAAAAGAACCGTTCGCGTCCCCGCCGCCTTGCCGCACATAATATCGTATTTATAGTCTCCAACCATCAATAAATGGTCTGTATGGATATTCATCATTTTGCTTAGCAGAAAAATAGGATCCGGATCCGGTTTTGGCTTGGCGTCGTCACGGCTTACGATAAATTCAAAATGCAGGTTGTGTTTCTTAAGAACGGTATCGACCGATTTGCGAGAGTTGCGGGTTAAAAGAGCTGTTCTTAATTGTTTCTTTTGCAAAAATTCCAGCATCTCTGTTACCCCTTCATTGAGTTCCGATTCCATTGCCGCTTGTTCCTCAAAACGCTCAAGGATACCCATTGCCCTTGCGCGTTCTTCAGGACTGGATTGTTCTGCATAGTCTAAAATAAACCCAACCTTTGCGCCAATGTCTCTTTCAACGGCTGCGAAATCCACTTTGGGCTTGGTAAGTGTGCCGTCCATATCAAATATGATTCCCTGTAACATTATGTATGTTCCTTTTATTGCGAGTGTTTTAGGTAAAATAACAAATATGTAACATTTTAGTTTTTTGAAAAATTCCAATAGTTACATTGTTTGCCGCACGATGTAGGGGCGAAGCATTTGCCCGTTTGGGCATGAATGCATGTATGCCAGTTATGGCAAATGCTTCGCCCCTACGGTTTCAAAAAACTAAGGTGTTTCACAAATATAGATTAGCACAAGAAATACCTTTTAAATTTTACCTGATATATATTATCGTTCAACGAGTATTTTCAACAAGACTGGCAAGGGGCATGAAATGTGTGTCTTTCCTGCTGCTGACTGGGTTGTCTGGGAGATAAGTACCCGTATATCCGCTTCAATCAGATCGGCAGCACGGTTAAGATTGTCGAAGTCCTGTAAAGAGGGTTTTGACGTCAGCTTCACTTTGACAGCCCATAACTCCCGGCGGGTTCAGGTTTGCAAACCTGAACTTATGGGTTTATGCGTATGATGGGGCCACGTATTGCGGTAAAATTCCAATGCCCAAATCACAAAATTCCTGTTTGGCATCTGGAATTTATTTGTCACTTGTTCTGAGCAAAAATTTGAGAATTGAATATTGAATATTTTTCTTATTAATACCCTCGTTCCCAAGCTCCGGCTTGGGAACGCAAGTGCATTGGAAGCTCCCGCTTCCCTTTCGTTATAATTATTCGGTTCAAACTTTATAAGTGGTTAAAGGGATTAGCATCCACCCCTTGCCCCATAAGCGCTAACTTGTTTTATTGACAAATTTTATTCATCATGGTATTTTTATGTTAATTATCCCGCTAATCACTCTATAGGAGGATAAAGCCATGATGAGAGAAGATTGGGATCTTCTAAGAACTTTCTTCCCAAACGATTGGAAAAGTTTAGCCGTTGATACAAATGCTTTAAAAGGCT
>NZ_CAADGZ010000110.1:0-11591 GCF_900696675.1 uncultured Candidatus Kuenenia sp.
GAAGCAATCAGTATACTACGAGATATTTCGTGACGTAAGAAACGCCATATCGCGGGAGAAGCAAATTAAGGGTGGCTCAAGGGCTAAAAAAAATAGAATTAATTAATGGAATGATGCAGGATGGAAGGATCTCTATGACGGTTTATGAGATTGCTTCGGAAAAAGCCCTCGCAATGACAGATGATGCCCTTGCAATGACAAACGGATGTGTTAGCAATGACAAACGGATGCCCTTGTTATGACAAAATAAGTCACTAGTCATCATGTTTCATTTGCAACACCCGGAAACGATGAAAATAGGCTTATAACCATATCGTGTTGTAGTATCTGTACTTAAACTATTTTTTGTAGTCTTATTTTCGAGCCGGTATCCTGAAAATAAATATGGAGACATGCCATTAAACACATTCATGACTTAGATTATTACAATTCATCTGAAGGGAATACGCACAAGCATACCTATAGACTTCACGAGCGAAAAAAGCTTATCATGGCAAGCGCTATCACGGGAGTCATATTTATTGTTGAAGTAATTGGCGGGATTATCACAAACAGCCTTGCCTTACTTAGTGATGCAGGCCATATGCTCACCCACCTCTTTGCTTTATTGATTAGCCTGTTTGCCATAATGTTTGCATCAAAACCGCCTACGCAAAGAAAGACCTACGGTTTTTACCGGTTAGAAATACTGGCAGCATTGCTTAACGGCATCATACTCCTCCTCATCACCGTTTGGATATTTTACGAAGCATACCATCGGTTTGTAACCCCGGAAGCGATATCTAGCGGCATGATGTTTTTCCTGGCTATTATAGGCCTGCTTGCAAATATAAGCTGTGTTTATATTCTTAAGTCAGGCGAACATGGGCACAGTCTGAATGTCAAATCGGCTTTTTTGCATATGCTTGGAGATACCATTTCCTCCGTTGGCGTAATAATCGGCGCAGTTATTATTTATTATACAAACTGGTATATTATCGATCCCATCATTAGTATAATGCTATGCATCCTCATCCTGATATGGTCATACAAATTAATAATGGAATCAGTTGATATTTTGCTTGAAGCAACGCCAAAGGATATTAATGTCGGGGAGGTAATTTCACAATTAGAGCAAATCACGGGCGTTGACGGAGCGCATGATATTCATATTTGGACAATTACTTCCGGCATGTATGCAATGAGCGTGCATATAGACACGAAGGATATGCCGATCAGCAAAACTGCCGCAATTTCAAGGGAAATTAACCGTGTTTTAGTTGAGAAATTCAGGATAGGACATACTGTGATACAGTATGGATGCGAATGCAACAATAACAATGGTGAAAGTAGTAAACATCTATACAACAAAGAACATGCGCATGAACAAGACCATACCCACGCACATGATAACAAATAAATATTTACGCATTTTGTAACGATTTAGTTGCAGACCAGCGTGTCTAAGGTAGTACGTTATCAGTAATTTCTGTGCATTTGACCGTAGACTGTAGACTGTAGACTGTAGACTGTTTTTTGCGCTTGTTTGGTTCTGTCTATGCCAGCTTAGGTACTTTTTAAAACAACCCGTGCCGGGCTTCCATCGCCGTCCTTTATTTTTAATGGCAATGCAATTAATTCATACCTTCCACGCTCAACATTTGATAAATCCAGGCCTTCGAGAATAATGACGTCGTTTCGCAAAAGAGTGTGATGTGTTTCTGCCAGTTGGCTTTCAAATTTTTCTACGGAAAGATAATCGACTCCAACAAGTCTTATTCCCTTGTCTACTAAGTACTGCGCCGCATCTTTTGTTAAGTAAACAAAATCTTTTTTAAAGGTGGAAAATTTCCAGTATGATGAGTTGACTGTTTTAAAAAGAACCCTTTTTACATTGTCAAATCGCAATTGCTTTATATCACTTACGTCGATATTTTCTTTGTGTTTAAACTCAAATACCGTTGCTTCGCCTATCAGATTTTCAAGGGCAAGCTGGTCAATTGTCCTGCCGTTTTCCAGAAAATGGCTGGGAGCGTCAATATGAGTGCCGCAATGCGAACCTATTTTTAATTCAGAAAGATTACAAAAATCTCCCCGGGAAATCAGGCTTGTTCCAGTAATCGATACCGCAGGGTCGGATGGCCAGGTAATCATGGCATTTGATATGGGTACGGTTACATCATAAAAAGTCATTTTTCTCCCCTTATATAATCCCCGCAAGTATGGGAGAAGCATTTGCTATGAATTGCCCCCGAACTGGCAAATGCTTTTCTCCTATTCTTTTATTAAACACTATAAACAATACCGCCATTTTCAAATATGAAGAAATTATGCGAAACAAATCAAGGGGATATTTTTATAGCGGGTTGGAAGGGTACTAAAGAAACACACGATGTGAAGCCAATAGCCAAAGACACCATTATTTGCTGGCAAGATAGCCTCAACAATTAATGCGAAGCAAGAGTTGCGGCAAATCTTAGCATTTCATTGGTATGAATGTCTGATGTAAGGAAATAGGTAGTGTCATTTTCAATCCAAATAACTGTATTAAATCCACGCCGGTTAGTGATGTAAAAGTCTCTGGGACCAAAACTAATACGTTCCAGTTTTGCTATTGGGAAATGCATGTTGCGGATAATTTGAAGTGATAGTTTATTCCCCTCGTGGTTAAATACAATACACGGACTGCTTGTGCCATAATGATTTACAGGCATGTCATTTACAATGCGTACCTGCTCTATATTCAACGGATTTAATGACTTGCGTATCTGGGTATTAATGTTTTGGCTTAAATATCTGCTGGCGTTCCCAACAACAGATGTTCTTTCATTAAAGACTAAATTCTCATTCAGCACTTTAACATGATTGGTAACTGCGTCATCGACAATAGAAACCGAGCCTGCCTGTCGATTGTTCGCCAGATAAAATATTCCGCCTGCAATCATTAATAATAGAGAAGCCGCTATCGCAAGAGTATGGGGTGAAAATAGTATTTTTAATCGTTTTCGTTCGTGGGAGGGGGCTGTGCGAGAAACCGATTCATGGTCAATGGAGTCAAGATTTGCTATGATTCTGCTGCGTAAATGGCGCGGGGCGGTTACGTTTTTACAATGAGCTTTTATCAATAAACGGGTTTGTTTTTCAAATTCATATCGTTGATTACAAAGAATGCATTGTTCTAAATGCTTTTGCAGTTTGGGATAAAGACCGGTCTCCAACTCACCGTCCATAAATTCATAGAGATATTTATTAACATCGATACAAGACATCATTTCTCCCTCTTAACAAAGCCTCTTTCTTTCGCATAGTTCCACAAATTTTTTCTCAGCAAACTTCTTGCGCGATTAATCCTTGATTTTACTGTTCCGATGGGAACATTTATAATTTCTGCGATATCTTTATACGTTAATTCTTCAATATCAGAATATATTATTGCCTCGCGATATTCGATGGGCAAACTATCTATTGCGTTCTTTATATCATCTCCCAGTATATCATCAAGGCTCTCTACCTTGCTTTTCAATGTATCAATTGATTCCTTTGTGTCTGGTTCATTATTGTTTGATACATAAGAGCTTACTAATTCAATATCTTCGTAAAACACTTCACCTGGGGAACTGATAGTCTTTCTGTATTTATTTATAAATGTATTCCTTAGGATTTTAAAAAGCCATGCTTTAACATTTGTCCCCTTTTGGAATGTGTTAAAAAACCGATATGCCTTCAAGTATGTTTCCTGAACAAGATCTTCCGCATCTTCTTTGTTCATTGACATACGCACTGCCATATTATAAAGGGAATCTACGTGCGGCATTGTGAGTTCTTCGAATTCTTTTCTTGTGTCGTTTCCCTTCATTTTTTCTCAATGCATCCTTACAAACAGTTAAGTACTGGATAATGTTCCCGACGAAGTGAGTATTCTGCAATTTTTAATTCAAATTTTAAGAAAATATGCGACCGGTAAAAAAGGTGGTTCTTTGATAATGCCAAGTGGGAAGGTTTATTTGTAACTTCTCAATAAGCAGAGGGAAACAACCCTCTTTATTAATGAAAATACTGTAACAGTCGGCAATCTACAGTCGGCAAATTGCAGATTGTAGATTGCCGACTGTGGACTGTGGACTGTGGAAGGTAGAAATTATTATAAAAACCTCAACTTATTGAGAAGTCACGTCTATTTTTGTTGTTTCAGTTGTATTGATAGGCATAAAGGCTCCACCGCAATGCCGTGTGAGTTTTTTTTAAATGACCCGTATTTTACGGTGGTATTCCCAATGATAGCTTTGTATTTTTCTCACTGGAGACTATATACGCCACTAACAAAGACGGGATCCCAAATTATTGTTATAGGTCTTAAAAATTATACCTCTATCCACGTACATGGCAGAGCCCTTAAAAGTAAATTCATGTTAGCAATAAATATATTTTCTGGCAAGCGAAAAAAAGTTTTACAAATAATAGTTTTTTTAAAATGGAATACTTTTGTCTGAAAACAATCAGGGGGTTTTTGTTTTCGGATGTTCATTTGATTCTCTTGACAGAAATGTTGCTTAAGTTTAATATTGCATGCATGAAATTCGGAGCCAGTTATTTTGCTAACAGAATAGTACGTCATGTAAAAACAGACATGGAAAAGATGGCAGACGATGGGTGTACCTTCGTTGTTCACACCATGAGCGAACACGACGTCACGTACCATTCCGGAAACATGTCAGATATCGTCAAAGCAAGCCATGACGCCGGACTTGAGGTATTCCTCGATCCATGGGGCATAGGCCGTGTTTTTGGCGGAGAGTCTTTTTCCGCTTTTGTAAAGGTATACCCGCATTGCAGACAAAAGCTGAACTTCGCGGAAGGCGATATGATGATATACAAGGCCTGCTTGAACGTAAAAACTTTCAGGGATTACATGACAAATTGGATTGAATTGGCGGCAAAAACAGGCACAGACGGGGTTTTTTGGGATGAACCACACCTTTTCTTCGGGGAATTTACCCACCTTTTCGGGGGCAGAAAAAAGGACGTATGGGGCTGTGTATGCAACACGTGCCGCGACCTGTTCAAACAGAAATACGGCTATGAAATGCCACTGGAATTTACTGGTGAGGTAAAGGCATTTCGCCAATCCACTATTGTTGATTTTCTGGAATACCTGGCAAACACTGCTTCTCAAAAGGGACTCAGGAATTCCGTGTGTCTGTTCCCGACGACAGACCCACGATACGGCATATATGAATGGGAAAAGGTTGCGATGATTAAAAGTATGGATATATTCGGCAGCGATCCTTACTGGTATGCCTATAAAAAAGAGGTTACGGAATTTGTAAGAGAGATTTCATCAGCGGTTCTCTCTCTATCATTAAAACATAAAAAAGAACCACAAATATGGATACAGGGATATAGAGTTCCTGCCAACAGGGAAGAAGAAATAATGACGGCGGTTGACGTTGCATACAATACCGGGATTCATAATATCGCCACATGGAGTTTTGAAGGCACAGATTGCATGACTTACGTGCGGTCTGACCGTCCTGAGATCGTTTGGCAAAATGTACGCAACGCCTATTTAAAATACAGAAAGAAACACCCCTAAACTGGCATAGACAGAACTAAACAAGCACGAAACACGAAAGGGAAACCACAGATTGCACAGACTTCGTCGTAAGCTCAGTCGAACGATTACACCGATTAAAAAAAAAATAGTAGGAGCACGGAGTACCACGTCCCTGCAAAAGGACGAATAACTAATAACCAATGACCAATGACCAATGACCAAAAATTATGCATAACCGGATAGAAACAATCGCCCAACAATCGTTACAGAACAATGAGATCAGCCATGAAGACGCCATTTATCTATCGCAGGCAGGAAACGACGAAGTGTATGATCTTTTTTATTGGGCAAACAGAATTCGCCTGAAATATTTCGGGCAAACAGTAAAGGCATGCTCTATTGTAAGTGCCAAACAGGGAACGTGTACAGAAGACTGTGCCTTTTGTTCCCAGTCTTCATATTATCCCACGGCAATTGAAAAATATAATCTCATTGAAGAAAATAAGATAGTCGATGCCGCATTGTACGCGGAAAATACCGGTGCCCACTCGCTTGGCATCGTTACCAGCGGATATAGTATTGACAATGAAAATGAATTGGACCGTGTGTGCCGCGCAATAAGTACCATCTCCCGCGATGCACACATACATCCACACGGCTCGTTCGGCGTATTAACAAGAGAAATGGCGGATGCTCTGGCAAAGAGCGGTTTAAAGAGAATAAATCACAATTTGGAAACCTCCGAACGATTTTTCCGCAACATTTGCACTACCCATACCTACGCTGACCGTTTAAACACAATATACGCATCAAAACAAGCCGGACTCGAAATTTGCTGTGGTGCAATATTTGGCATTGGCGAAGAAACGGAGGATCGTATTCATCTTGCATTTACTTTGAAAAAATTAGACGTCGATTCCGTGCCACTCAATTTTCTACATCCCATCCCAGGCACCCCTATGGGAAACCGCTCAGTTCTGACTCCTATGGAAATATTAAAAATTATCTCTCTCTTCCGGTTTATTTTGCCTGATAAAGAAATCAAAATCGCCGGCGGCAGGGAAAAGAATCTGAGAAGCCTGCAATCATGGATGTTTTACGCCGGGGCAAACAGCACAATGATTGGAAATTATTTAACGACAAAAGGGAAACCAGGAGAGGAAGACCTGCAAATGATAAAAGACCTGGGGTTAGAATTAGAAAGAACTTCTAATGACGAAATGATTTGAAATTCAAAACAAGCCTCATGGTGTTTTCAGGTTTGCAAACCTGAAAACACCTGAAAATCTGTGTAATCATTCGACTTAGCTCACGACGAAGTCTGTGTAATCTGCGGTTCCCCTTTCGTAATTTTGCGTGTGTATTGAGGACTTCGGATTTCACAATAATCGGATAGCACCTCTAAATATTTTGCCAAAAAAAGTGTTACCGGAAAACGAAAAGGTGTTTATGTTATGACTATGGAATTTATTTCCGGCATATTAGATGAATTAAAAGACCACTCCCTACTGCGTGATTATACGACGATTGAAAGCGCTCAGGAGCCAACTGTACAGATAAATGGAAAACACTATCTCTCTTTCTGCTCAAATAATTATCTGGGACTTGCCAACCATCCAATAGTAAAACAGGCAGCCATAGAGGCTATACGCCAGTATGGCTGCGGAACAGGGGCGTCACGGCTGGTATCAGGCACTATGCCCCTGCACACAGAACTGGAAAAGGACATTGCCCAATTCAAAAAAACAGAGTCCGCACTGCTTTTCCCCACGGGCTATATGGCGAATCTCGGTGCAATATGTACACTTGTCTCGAAAGAGGACATTGTTATCGGCGATAAGCTGAACCATGCAAGTATTATTGACGGATGCCGCTATTCCGGCGCAACGTTCCGTGTTTATCCCCACAAAGACATAAACAAACTGGAGTCATTACTGCAGAGATCTTCATCGTACCGCAGAAAACTTGTAGTAACAGACAGTGTATTCAGTATGGATGGCGATACTGCCCCCTTAGCGGAAATTGCCAGCGTTGCAAAAAAGTACGACGCGCTGCTCATGGTGGATGACGCCCATGCTACCGGGGTATTCGGAAAAAACGGCAGAGGATTGATTGAACACTACGGACTGGATGGACAGGTGGAAATCATCATGGGATCATTAAGCAAGGCTGTTGGCAGTGTTGGCGGATTTATCGCCGGCAGTCAGCAACTCATTGATTTCTTAAAAAACAAGGCACGACATTTTATTTACACCACCGCCCTGCCGCCGTCCGTATGCGCAGCGTCGCTGGCCGGACTGGGCTTAATCCGGAAAGATTTATCCCTAATGAATAACTTGTGGGAAAATATCCGTTATCTCAACGCCCGTTTGTCTCATTTTACCCCCGCCATTACCAGCGAAAGCCCTATCTTCCCCTTTGTTGCCGGGTCAGCCAAAGACGCACTGTCTCTTTCACTGAAACTGTTTGAAAACGGGATACTGATTCCCGCAATCAGACCGCCCACCGTTCCCGAGGGAACCTGCCGTTTGCGTGTCTCCCTTATGGCAAATCACGAGAAACACCATCTTGACAGATTAATTGAAGTATTGTGTAACATTGGATTTTTGAAGGAACTTTCTTCACGATAAGGAGTGACTCTTCTATGCACAGACCTACATGGGCGGAGATTGACCTTTCCGCCCTGAGACATAATCTGCAGGAAATAAGAAGACGCATCGGGGCAAACGTAAAAATCCTTGGCGTTGTAAAGGCAAATGCGTACGGTCATGGTGATTACGAAGTTGGTGCGCTATTGGTAAAAGATGGCGTTGAAATGCTCGGCATCGCCCTTCTCGAAGAAGGTATCCACCTTAGGGAAAAAGGAATCACTTCTCCGTTACTCCTCTTTGGCGGTTTCTTTGAAGAACAAATTAATGCAATTATTCATTACAACCTCACGCCAACCGTTTACGATCTGACACTTGCCGAAAAACTTGCACATCATGCACATTCTGCTGGAAAAACCGTTAATGTCCACGTTTATATCGATACGGGAATGGGCGGCACGGGAGTGAGACATGACGCCGCTTTCGAATGTATAAAACATCTGACCGGAATGAACGGCCTCGTTATCGAAGGGATTTACACACACTGTTCTTTGGCGGACGATAATGATTCCACCCACACGGAATGGCAAATAAGAAAATTTAAGGACATTATTGCAAAACTTGATACGGCCGGGATAATAATTCCGTTGAAGCACATGGCAAATACCGGATCAATATTGCGTTACAATGACTCGTATTTTACCATGGCAAGGCCTGGCCTTTCGCTCTACGGTTTGCACGCATCAGATAAAGAATCGCGCAACCTGCCTGTTAAACCTGTCATGAGTTTAAAAACAAGGATTATATATATCAAAACAATGGAACCGGGAGAGACTTTGGGCTATGGCGGATCATATAAAATCACCAGGACTACCCGTGTAGCGACGCTGCCTTTCGGTTACGATGACGGATACAACCGGTTATTATCAAATCAGGGAAAGGTTATTGTACGGGGGAATAAGGTTCCTGTTATCGGAAGAATTTGTATGGATCAATGTTTTATTGACGTAACCACGATAAAAAACGTATCGGTGGGAGACGAAGTCGTGATCTATGGCAGACAGGGAAAAGAAACTATTTCAATAGAATCTGTTGCAGAGCAGCGAAAAACCATTCCCTATGAAATAACCTGCAATGTGAGTTACCGTGTGCCAAGGATATATATTGACGAGAATGGTTAGATCGGAATCTTCCCTTCTTTTCATATTAATATTCGATACTCCAATCAGGATCATACCTTGCATGACAGCTTGGGCATATCAGGATAATCCCGGTTTTCTTCTTTTCTCTCCTTATAAATGACATATGAAAACCATCCTCGTATCCACACTGAGGACAACGGTGCAATTCTTCTTCTATCCTGATGGGAATCGGTTCTTTCTTCATATCAACAATATTTCACCCCGTTCTGTTTTATGGTAATAAATGATAACACTTTAGTCTTTTGAAAAAGCAAAAAGCTCTTTCCCAAATTCCGCAAACCGGGAAAAATATTCAATATTCAATTCTCATTTGCCTCTATTCTTTTACATTGAACATTGAATATTAATTTTCAAAAAGGTTCTACCGGAGCTTTTCTCGGTGTTTTTTGAAAGAGTAGAGGTTAAGCATTTGCCGACGATACGTTCAATCATCCGTTTGAACAATACTCCATTTTTACCGCACCTTATTTCATTTCAAACAATGTAACTGCATACGTAATTTTTGTGCCGTCGCGGTCTATGTTAACGGTACACGAATCCCCAAACTGCTTTGTTTGAAGGTAATGTACCAATTCAGAAACAGTATTCAACGCCTTGCCGTCAACCGCCAAAATAACATCGCCTGCCATAAGTCCTGCCTTCTCAGCAGGACTGCCTTCACTTAACTTTTGTATAATTAATTTCTTATCATCCCTGTTTTGTATATGTACGCCAAGATATATTCTCTTTGTTTGGGATGTTGTAGTTGATACAACCCAGACAAAATCCGCCGGCTCCAGGGGGATTGAAGAGAGAAACATGTGATGGTCCCCGCCCGGCATCCCGCCGTTAAACACGGTAGGGTAGATAGTATAATACGGCAATAAAGTGCGCCTGAACACCCTGGCCGGTATGCCAAAATCGTAGATTATGTGGCCGTTCCCCACAAAAACCAACATTTTTTTACCCTTACCCTCCCATGAGGATAAATAGTCCACAATTGACTGCGCCATATACTCTTCCCAAAGGCACTGCACATTATTATATTTTTCCAGATTTTCCTTCCCGTGCATATGGCCGCCGATAACTTCCTGCAAATAAACACGGTGGAAAAAACCTGTTGTATCTATTTCGGGGAGTTGTGCTTTTTCTTCCTGCGTTAAAGAATCAAGCCCCTTTTCGCTCACTATTTTAACAACTTCTTTTGGCGCATTTAACGCACGTACGCTGATCTTTTTTTCCCTTGCGAAGTCCAATATATCTTTATACAAGTAATAGTCATATCCCCATTGTTTATCCCAGTCCGTATATTCCAGAAATTTCTTCTCATCAATCTCTCCGGCAACCCATTGGTCCAAAAAAGGTTGATACTGTCTCGTAAACATTTCCATACCTATGGCAAGGTTTTCTCCGTATTTTTCATAACACGTCTGCAACACCTTTAACTGAGCCCTATGAGTGGCATTTACGGCATGTATTTCCCCCACGTAGATGATGCTGGCGGAATCAAAGAATTTTAATACATCAGTAAAATTCATTATTATCCCCGTAGGCACGTGAACAATATCTTCAACTTCCACTTTTTGCGGAAAATGTTTTAATCTCGTCACCTTTTCTTCCTCAGAAAAAGCATTTAGGGTTGACGTTAAGATACAGAAAAAAAGGATACACGCTGTTTTCCCGAAATTTTTCATCAACAAGTGCTTTAAAAGACTTTTTACTACTCTAAAAAAACCGAACCCTATGGGTGTTAATTTCGGAAGCCTGAAATTGTTCACCTTTGCGGCAGACAATGATTCACCATGAATTTCTATTCTGTTCAAATCTTGCTCTCCTATGTTATGCAATTTTGCTGTTTGTAAAATAGGCGACTGTGAGGGAGATACTCCAATAACCTCTGCAATAACGCGGTCAATGGCAATGCAATCCTTTCCACCAATTAACAGTGACACATTTCTGGGAACCCCGCCCGAAGGTCCCCGCTCTTCCATAGCCATAACAGCGTCCACAATAGTAAATGATGGTTTTACCCTATGATATAGTAAAAAGCATTTATTTTTATAAAAATCTGTTTTTTTCTTGCATTTGAATTGTTTCTAGAGTATTAAATTCTGCATGAATCCATTTCTCAGTGAAAAAACCCGAATAGAATTTAAAAAAGCACATAAGAAAGAGCCTCATAGACGTCATGCCGACCGAATCAAAGCTATACTTCTTCTTGATTCAGGATGGAGTTATGAAGAAGTAGCAGAGGCGCTCTTGTTAGACGATCAAACAATCAGGAATTAC
>NZ_CAADGZ010000111.1:0-11522 GCF_900696675.1 uncultured Candidatus Kuenenia sp.
CCAAAGATACCCAGCATTATATGGATCAGCCGGTCAAATTGTTTGTCTATACGGTCAAACTGTTTATTCATGTCTTCCCGGAGTTGTTTTACTTCTTCGCGAAAAGCAGACTGCCCTTCTTCGAGCCGTGTAAGCCTTTCCACGATTTCCCGGTCGCTGATGTGCGGCGCGGTCTCTATGGCAAATGTTTGGCTATTACAGACAATAAGAGCGGACGCTATGAATAGAATAATAATGGATAAATTCTTCATAAACAGCAGCTTAAATTTGACCTGCAGTTTTGTCAAGAAAATTAGTCATTAGTCATGCATAGCAAGATTTGCCTGTGATAATGACGGGCCAGCGAAGGACGAGGGACGAAGGAAGAGGGATATCTTTCGTCTGTAGCATCCTGGCTATACCAGCTTAGGATTTCACAACACAATGTATAGGATGATATTTGTCATTAGGTATGCGGGTATGAGCAGCCATACGAATATAATAACGAATGTGGTATCTGTACAAAACAAACCATAGCGCACATCCAGAGCAAAGAGGATAAGGCAGACCGTGGGGAAGAGTAGGAAGGGTGTTATTATTATGTAAAAAAGTATGGGGTGAGAATGATAAAGCAATATTTGAGAAAGATACGTATTGCATGCGTAAAACAGGAGTAACGCAAAAGAAAATATCTTCGTTTTCGCAAAAAAATAGCTCGCTGCCGCTATGATGAATAAAAAACACGCTATTATGAATAACCCGCTTATTGGCACTCGTATTTCTCTTTGTATGTTTATGAAGCAATCTACAATCTACAGCCGGCAAATTGCAGATTGGGGACTGGAGACTGGTGACTGGAGATCAGTAATTTCTTTGTATTTTTTGGCAAAATATTTAATGCTGAAATCCGAAATCCTCAATACTCACGCAAAATTACGAAAGGGGGAACCCCGGATTATATAGATTTTTCAGGCAGGATGGAGAGCCGGTTTCTTCCCCTCATATTGCAGCCGCTAAGCGGTCTCGCCGTAAGCAACGCCGAAATTTTCCTACTGTCATACTGCAATTATTGATGAGCTGTTATGGCTATGATGGTAATCTGTTTTTTGTCAGGGCCATAGCACCAAAATATTCTATATGCTGCCGGTGTGGATTGTTCAGCATAAGCCTCAAAAACCTTTTCTCCTTTCGGCCCTTTCAATGTGGTAAACTCATGGGTTTGCAAGCCCGGATGCCTTGGATTTTGAGACAGAAACTGAATGGCCTTTTTTACCGCCGTGTATCTCTTGAAAAGTCCCTTGTCGGTTTTGAGTTTGTCGAGGTCGGTTAAGAATATTTCAAACAAGGGATTTTATTATAGGTCGTCAAGATTGAGTTTTGAGATTTTTCCTTCCGATGCCTCTTTTAAACCTTTTTGGACGTCTTCAAAGGCTTCGCTATTTTGATAGAGCCATACCTCTGATGATGGAATATTCTTTAACACTTCTCCCAGCCTACGAAGCTCTTCAATGTCAATTATTGCAGCCACCTTGTGACCCTCACTATCGATGATGTATTGCCTGACTTTGATAAGACCGGTTTCCTGCTTTATGGTTGTAGTAATAATACATTCTCCTAACAAAAACGCATATAAACACAGGGGTTGGAGGGGCACGCAGTTCCCTCAGAAGTCGGCAATCGGCAAATTGCAGATTGAGGATTGTGGTCTGTGGACTGGAAACCGGGGATTTGAAAATGGTGGGCGATATAGGACTCGAACCTATAACCCCTTGCTTGTAAGGCAAGTGCTCTAGCCGATTGAGCTAATCGCCCCCGTAGTACCTTATCGGTAATTTCTTTGTATTTTTTGGCAAGACATTTAATAGTGAAACCCGATGATTGTGAAATCCGAAACAAATTCTAATGACAAAATGATTTGAAATTCTAAACAAATGCATCTTTTGTATCTCGCATTTCGTGCTTCATAATTGTTGTATGTTTTGAATTTTATGTTTTGTTATTCGGATTTGTTTCGTATTTCGTGTTTCGGATTTCGTATTTTTTATATCTTGCTTGTTTGGTTCCGGCTATTCCAGCTTTGGTTTTCTATATATATCATTTCATATTTTATGAGTCAACACAATTCTACCTTTTCCACGTTACCGGTAAAAATATAAGGAGAAAGCTGTAAATTTCCAGCCTGCCAAGGAGCATGCAAAAGCTTAAAATCCATTTACAGAAATAAGAAATTTCGCTGAAATTAAGCGATGGGCCAACTTTTGCAAGTCCGGGACCGCAATTGGACATACAGGTGCTTACGGCAGAAAAGGAGGTCACCATGTCAAGATTTGTCGCCATCAATGCCAGCGAACACACCCCGAAAAATCCAAGGTACACCACGAAGAATACCGAGCAGCCGGTAATAATTTCCCCACTCACCGATTCGCCGTTAATCTTTACATGTTTTACCATGCGCGGCCTTATTACACGTACTATTTCCCGCATGCTGGACTTGAGCAGTATCAATATCCTCACGCTTTTAATGCCGCCGCCGGTTGAACCTGCGCACGCACCGATAAACATGAGCAATACGAGCAGAAACCGGCATATATCAGGCCATACGTCAAAATCTGCCGTTGAGAAACCCGTTCCGGTGCATATTGCAACTACCTGGAAGAACGAACGTCTGAGGGAATATTCAAAATGCTGATGATACTCACTGCCGGCTTCATTATGAAAGCTGCCAGGCTGGCCGAGGTATAAAAACACGGCAACAAAGACAATTGCTATCAGATTGAGTCCGGCAAAAAAACGCAGTTCGGAATTTTTCAGTATTTTTTTGAAATTTAACTGAAAACACTGATAATAAAGCCCGAAATTACAACCACAAATAAACATAAAGACGGCGGCTACAATTTCTATATAAAGATTATCAAAATATGCAATACTGGTGTTCTTTGTGGAAAACCCTCCCGTTGAGACCGTGGCAAAGGAATGGCAAATGGCGTCAAAAAACGGCATGCCGCCCAGGAAGTACAATAGCGTCACTGTTGCCGTAAAAACAAGATAGATAATCCACAGCACCTTTGCCGTTGCCGCGATCCTGGGCTTCAGTTTGCCTACGGTAGGGCCGCTTACCTCTGCAGTAAAGAGCGGGTATCCGCTTACACCCATAGCGGGGAGTAATGCTACAAAAACGACAATAATACCCATCCCGCCAAGCCAGTTGGTAAATGTCCGCCAGAAAAGTATGCTTTCCGGCAATATTTCCACGTTTGTAAGAAGGGAAGACCCTGTTGTGGTAAAACCGCTTGTTGTCTCAAAAACCGCATCGGTGTACGTTGTGCATACCCCGGAATACCAATAAGGAACTGCTCCCAGGAATATACAGATGAACCAGCTAAACGTTACAATGGCAATGCCTTCTCTGATGCCTATTTCTTCTTCAGTTTTCCGGAAGAATAGTTTATTAAGTCCGCCCAACATGCCGGAAAGAACTATCGCCAGGATAAAGGCCCATAAGGTGTCGTAGTTTTTATAAAACAACGCAACGCCCAGCGGGATTAAGAATATTGCGGAAAGCATTAACGCAAGATTAGATACCGTACGAAGTACTATCGAAAAGTTCATAGACGATGAGGTTTAAGTGATGATGAAATGAGTTCAGACTTTTCCATTGGAAAAGAGGGTTTGGACTTTTTCGATGGCATTTGGAAGTGCAAAAACAATCACGCTTTCCCCAGGATTTATTATGGTATCGCCTGTGGGCAGTTTCATAACTCCATTATGTGAAATAGCGCCAATAATAGCACCCTTTGGGAAGTGTACCTCTTTCAGGGGCTTGCCTAAAATTTTTGAGTGTTCCGATGCTATCAACTCCATGGCCTCGGCTTCGCTTTGCTGAAACTTTACCACGGAAAGGGTATCGCCCCTGCGGATATGCTGCAAGATGGAACCTGCGGTGATGAGCCTTGGGTTTATTACCACGTCAATACCCAGAGAATTAATAATAGGTACAAACGCGGGGTCTTCCGTGAGCACAATGGCCTTTTTTGCTCCGAGCCTCTTTGCCAGCAATGCGGCGAGAAGGTTGCTCTGTTCGTTTTCAGAAACAGCCACAAAAAAATCCGCCATGTGAATAGAAGATTCCTTCAGGATATCAATATCCAGGGCATCGCCCTTCAGGATAATTGTTCTGTCCAGCACTGACGCCGCTTCTTCCGTTTTTTCCTTGAGTGGTTCTACAATGGTAACCCCGATTTTTCTATCTTCCAGTTTCTTCGCCAAATTAAGGCTTGCCCGGTTTACGCCATAGATAACGACTTTTGCGACTTCATCTGCCCGCCTGTTCACCATCGGAAGGAAGAATGGCAATGCCTCTTTTGCCATAACCACATAGATGTTATCGTTCGGTTTAATTTCTGTTTCTCCCGTAGGAATAATCATTTCATCATTCCGTTGGATAGCGACGATAAGAAAAGAATCCGTGTATTCAATTTCTTCCAGATCGGCAAGTTTTTTACCGACTATCGGGGCATCCGCAGGCACGCTAAACCCTCTCAGCAGAACGTCCCCTCCTTTAAAATCGGCCACATAGTTTGCGCCAGGAGTGCCGATGATATTCATGATAGAATTAATTGTTATCATTTCCGGGTTTATTATGTAGTCGATATGAAACCCGTTTTGGTGTACAAATGGTTTTTTTTCCGAAAATTCCGGGTTTCTTATTCTTGCAATCTTTGTTTTTACATTATATTTATACGAAAGTATACACGTCACGATATTTATCTCATCGCTGTTTGTTACGGCCAATACGACGTCGGTATTCTTAATCCCGGCTTCTTCCAGGATTGAAGGAGACGTGGCCATTCCCAACACTGCAGAAACATCCATTTTCTCCGTAATACGGTCGACCATGTTTTGGTCTTTGTCTATAACAGAGATATCGTGTCCCTCTTTAGACAATTGTTTTGCGAGATTAAAACCTACCGCACCTGCTCCTACGATAAGGATTTTCATTTATATTTCAAACTCCTGTTAAAAATTATTTACGATTTACGATTTTTTTAATCTGTGTAATCGTTCGACTGAGCTCACGACGAAGTCTGTGTAATCTGTGGTTTCTTCTTTTATTAACTTACGATTTGGGATTTCAGGTCGTACCTCGTAAATCGTACTTCGTTACTATTTTGCATTGGCGACGCCAATTTCAATTTTGTCATTCAATGCCTGAAAATGGGGTAAAAATTCTTCGCCGCCAAGATTAGGGTCCTCCGTCTTCAACAGGGCGATAAGGTCCTTTACCTTTTCATAGTTACCCTGTTCAAGCATGGCAGTGGCAATGTCCAAACGACCTTGCCAGCACCATTGGCAATTCCGGGGATTCTCTTCAAGCCACACGGTGAACCATTTTAGCGCACGGTCAAACTGTTTCAGCTCTTTTGCGCACTGAATAAATTCTTTTTTTATTGTGTCATCAACGGAATTATGTTTTAAAATTTCCTCATAATTATTGAGTGCGTTCTGCCAATCTTTTAACGCAAATAATGTTTTTGCCCGTTTTATCCTGATTTGCAAGACCTTATCCTGTAACTCCGGGAATTTTGCATATTTTGCCATTATTCTGCCAAGAACGATTTCTGCCCGCTTATAATCTGCAATATTATAAAAACTAGCCGCCACGGACTCCATAATATCAAACGTTGCGTCTTCAATATTCACCAAACGCCCGGCCGCTTGTTCCACAACCCGTTTATCAACATCCTGAAGCGCTTTTATCAAAGCCTCAATTGCCGGCAGATTTCCAATCTGGCCGAGAGCCGTCACCGCCGACTCTCTTACTCGGGCACTACTGTCGGACAGGCGCTTAATAAGGGGTTCCACACATACAGGGTCGCCGATTTTCCCTAAACTATCTGCCGCATACCACCGGACACGTTCTTCCCCGTCGTTCAGGGCGGCAATTAAGTACGGCACCGCGCGCACATCGGCGAGTTTCCCAAGAGACGCCGCAGTACACTCCCTTATTTCGGGCTTCTCGTGCGTTAGAAATTGAATCAACGTATCAACCGCTCTTAAATCTCCCGTCTCGCCTAACGATTCTATTATCGTAGACACAATGGGGGCATTTGTTTTATTGTTTAACGCTTCGATGAGAACCGCCACCACCTCATCATTCCCAAATTGTCCAAGCGCCCTGGCAGCCTTTTCTCTCACAATCAAACTTTCATCACCCAGGGCACGAATTAAAGGTTTTAGCGCTTTTTCATCGTTAATCACCCCTAGTGTCTGAACAACTTCAATACGTACTTCTTCTTCTTTGTCTGATATGGCATTAATCAATATATCGACAATTGATGAGTCTTTGATCTTTGCCAATTCCTTTGCGGCAAAAATTCTTACTTCCGGATAATCACTTTTAATCGCTTCACTCAACAATGCAGTGTCTATTTTGTCATGTCCAAGTTCAATGAGCTTAATAGTCTTTCGCGCCACTTCCTGTTTTAATTGTTCAATCTCTGCCTCTAATTGCTGGGTCTTTTCTTCCTGCTTCAGCACAATTTCATCCAGCCATTGCTCCCGTGTTTTCGACTTATTACGCAGCCACCATTCCCTCCACCATGAGGAATCCTTGTTGCTTGATACTTTTGTAATTTTCTCCAAAGACGCCATCACGGTTTCCCGCAAATCACTATCATCAGACCGAAGCATTTTAATAAGCGGGTCTACGGAGTCCTGGTCATTCGTATTGCCTAATGCCTTTGCCAACAGTATCTTAACATCCCTTGACTGCTTAGGGTTAAGCATGGCGTCCGCCATCATATTTATTGTTTTTTTTGTTTTAATCCTCCCAAGCGCATTCAAGGTAACGGTTCTTATTTGTTCAGATTCATCGCCCAACAGGCGGATTAAATATTCAACCGCACGATCATCTCTGGCAAATCCGAATGCCCTTATCACGGATATTTTAATATCTTCCCGCACTTTTGCATCTTTTAATATGTTTGTTAAGGGTTCCTGCGCATTTTGCAAATTTAATCCCAGCAAAGAAACTGCCGCAAAACTTCGTATCGTGGGGTCATCTGAATATAACTGAAGGGTCCATTCGTCTATATTCCTGCGCAGTTTTATATCCGCTTTTGGCTCTTTTTCCTCAATAACCACCTTTTTCATTGGTACAGAGGCACATCCCATAGTGCCAAATACACACATGGGATATAACACCATTCCGAATAGCATCAGTTTTATTTCTCTTCGCATGCGTTAATGATCCGTTATTTAAAAGTAATTTTCAGGTAAATACCGCCACCATAGAAGTGGAAATCCGAAATGCTGAATACAAATCCACCCCCTGCACCACCGCCAGCGGGGGACATTCTCCCCCTTTGGAGGGGATTAGGGGGAGGATTTTAGAATTTGCTTTGTGCTTTGTGCTTGTTTGGTTCCGGCTTGTCCATGGCAGGATAATACCTTTTCTCCCTGCAAAGGTATGCGCTACACAATTATGGGCTATTTGGGTTGAGGCAGCAAAAAACACCTTGGTAATCAGGGCTGGGTATATAGTATTACCCCGTAAAAACTTCTTTTTTTGTAGGTTTTTCTTTGCATCCTTTGCGTTCTGTATATCCTTTGTGCCCTTTGTGGTTAAACTATTTTTGATTGCGGCTTTTTGCTGCATTATGACGTTTCTGTAAGAATAGCTGACTGAAAGACCGCTTGATGGTAACAAATTCCACTTTTTCGGTCAATATAAAAAGATTTGGGAGGTACGAGGCTGGATTTATGGTTTTTGTTTGCATAAGTTTTATAAAAACCAGTTAAACCACGGAACACAAGGCTCCTCTATCAACAGGAAATTTAAGAAATGTGTTTATTATTCTAAGACCAGACGCTTTTGGCTACAACAACTCGCGGGAACATTGTGTAGGTTTACAAGGTACGATTTAAATCCCAAATCGTAAATCAAACTTCGTACTTCACAAATCTACTATGCTAAAAAGGTGATTCCTTAAATACCTCTTTAAACCGCACCTTAAATTCATCTGCTGTGAAGTGAAAGTTTTGCGTCCCATACACTTCAACTGCATAGGCGGCACAAACGGCGCCTATCTTTGCCGCATGGACAATCCCCTTGCCTGAAACCAATCCTTTTATTAAACCGGCTCTGTAAGCATCTCCGGCGCCGGTGGGGTCCTTTACCACGGATACTTTTGCGGCAGGGACGTCATATGTCTTTGTGGTTCCGTTTTCTCCGCATATAATTGCGGACCCGTATTCCCCTTTCGTTATAATCAAAATATCCGTTCCCCTTATAATATCTTCGCTTGTCATGGAAGTCTTGTCTTGCGTAAGCTGGAATTCGTAGTCATTGCAGATAAATATTTTTGCCCCGTCAATGGCTTCCATTAGATGCTCTTTTGACCATGCAGGCAAGGACTGTCCCGGGTCAAAGATATACTCTATTCCTTTTTGTTTATATATTTTTGAAAACTGCATCATATCATCCAAATTTCCGGGAGAGACAATTGCCAAGGACACTTCTTTCGCCGCAGCATCAAAATCAAACCAGGCGCTATATTTCATGGCACCCGGATTAAACGCCGTTATTTGATTGTCCGATCGGTCTGTTGTAATATATGCCCCTGCCGTCAATTCTTCCTCTATCATCTTTATATGCATGGTAGATATTTTATGGTCTTCCAGCCACTTTTTGTACGGTTCAAAATCACGTCCGGAAGTTGCAATAATTTTGGGGGTTTCGCCAAACAAGGAGAGCGCGTAAGCAATATTGCCCGCAGTTCCTCCAAAATTTTCTTTCAGTTCATTAATCATAAAACATACATTCAGCAGGTGTGTTTTTTCGGGAAGAATGTGATCTGAAAATTTTCCGGGAAAATCCATAATTCTGTCATATGCCACTGAACCTGAAACAAGTATATTCATTGCTTTTCCTTCTCAATAATGAAGTGATTAAAAAAAATCGTAACAAGTAGGGACGAAGTATTTGCTATAAATTCGAGCTCGTTCCCAAACCTTGTACTGAACATAGTGAAGTATCTGTTTGGGAACGCAATTGCACTGGAAACTTTGTTTCCAGTGAGGGTCTGGCTTGACAAATTACAAACTGTCTTAACCCTGTGATTTTATTCCCTATCTATCAGCAAACAGGCGAGAAACCGGAGTTTCTCGAACAAATGCATTCCCAAACAGATACTTCACTATGTTCAGTACAAGGTTTGGGAACGAGCCGTGTATCGTTTACGCTGAATAGTTACTGATGCTTCGTCAAAATCGTTAAATCATCTCAACCATTTGGCCATTAAAATGGAAGCAGGAGCTTCCAATACAATTACGTTCCAAAACCGGAACTTGGGAACGAGCGTTAGTAGGTGCGGAGTATTTGTTAGTTTGGGCATGAAAACATTTATGCCAATTTACAGCAAATGCTTTGCCCCTACAGTTATTTTTCCTTCTTTAAACAACTATCGTCAAGCATATGTATTAATTTATTCATCTCCGGTTTTGTTACATAGTTGTCAGCGCCAACACTTTCACATTTCACCACCATCTGATTATTTATCAGGCTGGAAAACATAATCACAGGGATATTTTTGAGCAAGGCGTCGCTCTTTATCCTTTTGCATAAGGTTAATCCGTCAAGCTCCGGCATTTCTATATCAGATATTAATACATCGGGTAGTTCTGTGGAAAAAGAATCTTCCGCTTTTACTTTGTCACGTATTCCCATCAGTGCATAAAACGCCTTTTGACCATTTTCAAACACACGGACATTACTATACCCCGCACTGCTCAGTACGCGAACAACATTGTCACGAATAGTCTTCGAATCCTCGGCAAAGAAAACCACCACATTTTCACGTCCCTGTTTTTTTTCTATTTGAAATGTCTCGCTGGCAGCCTCGCCAATCGCCAAGTGTGGAAATATTTTAGAAAGAATATGTTCCAAATCGATAATCATAATTTCTTTATTATCGATATGCACCGACCCGATAACACCTGACCCGCTGCTGTTGATAATATTGCTTATTGGAATAAAATCGCTCCAGGAAAGCCTGTGAATCCGGTTCACTCCATCTACCAAAAAGCTATTAATTGAATTATTAAATTCAGTTACTATTACCACCGATATGCTATTTGCATCATCGCTGTTTTTCTTCTGTATATCTAGTGCGTTTGCCAGATTAATGAGGGGTATTGTTTTTCCCCGGTGCAGCATCAACCCCATCATGGCCGGAAGAGACGTAGCCACCTTAGTGACTGTTTTTGGGTCATGCTGTACTATCGACTGTACTTTTGCAACATTTACACCAAACGACTGATCTCTTAGGAGAAACTCCAGCAATTCCATTTCATTGGTGCCGCTTTCCAGGAGAATTTGTTGTTTTGCCATAGCAATACTCCTTCCGTTAGTACTTCCCCGGCTCGAAAATAAGACTACAAAAAATAGCTTAAGCACATACACTACAACACAATATGGTTATAAAACCATTTTCATCGTTTCCGGGTGTTGCAAATGCAAAATGATGACTGTTTTTAAAATACGAGGGGGAACCATAGACTGCTCTTATTACATATATTATTAAGCTGGCATAGCCGGAACCAAACAAGCAATAAATAAAAAATCCGAATAACAACGAATAAAATTCGAAACAAATCCAAAACATACCTATCTGCGTGCAATCACGCGCAGGCAGGCAACAAATATTAAGCACGAAAAGCAAGATAGAAAAGATGCATTTGTTTAGAATTTCGAATCATTTTGTCATTAGAATTTGTTTCGGATTTCGCGAGTATTAACCCCTGGCAGCGTTGTTTTGCCCCAATCACACAAACGGTTACAAAAAATCGTGAATGCTCCTTTGACAAAAAGACAAAAAGTGCACGAGCTTTATGGCTGCAGCAATTTTCGTAATTTTTCCGGTATTGCCGCAGGTTTACGTTTTGCATTAAGGCATGCGAGCTTTGTGTATCCTTCGGCAACCAATGTATCACCCTCTTCCCTGAATACTTTATAACTAAATTGAACCGTTGCATGTTTCAATTCGGAAACCCATGTTCGTACAATAAGTACGTCGTCATAGTAAGCAGGGGAACGGAAATTACAATGCACTTCGGCCACTGGAAAATAGATGTGTTCCTTTTCCATTTCGGAATAAGGCAGTCCGCATTGCCGCAAATATTCAGTACGCCCCATTTCAAAGAAAACAAGGAAATTCGCGTAATAAACAATCCCCATCTGGTCTGTTTCCTGGTATCGCACGCGCGTTTTTATTTCGTGTATTTTCCTTCGAAAATCGTCCATGATGTTTTATAGAACTTCAGGCGGGTTTAGGTTTGCAACCCAATGTCATTAAGTTAAACAAACGGCCGCAAAAGTCCCCATTAATAAAGCTAATCTTTACCCACAAATTTCAAGAGCACCGTAGTTGTACGGCCAATTGAGCTGAAGGCTAAGTGGTGTAAAGTTCGTAAGCAACTTCAATATCAGCCAAACGTGACATGCCTCGCCAAAGTACTTCACTTCCGGGATGGCCATCACCACG
>NZ_CAADGZ010000112.1:0-11273 GCF_900696675.1 uncultured Candidatus Kuenenia sp.
ATAATTCCATCAACTTATTCATAAGTAGTGTCCTCCAAATTGTCTGATTACTATTTACGAGGATACTACTATACTTTATAATAAACTAAAAATCACCTTTTTGGTTGCGGCCAAAGGCCGCGCTAGGTTACTTGTGTATCATTAGTTTTACTGATGTCGCAAACATAAAAAAGACCACAATTCTTACATTTAACAAATTCATATTTTTCTGTTTTACGCACTATTTCTGGTGCTGTATTCTCACATAAATTGCATAAATAGTTTTTCATATTCTTAAACGTATCTCCGTAATTTACTTCTACTAACTTGATGGATTTCTATTCGTCAGATCAAATATATCTAGTGTTACATGTATGACAAATCTACAATACTGAATTCGTTGGGTTTCGTGCCTCAACCCAACCAAGCTACACCTTGCAGATTTTATCATCTACAACCTTCTCTAGTGTCCGACAGAGTTGTTCTGCCAACCTGTCGCGACTGAATTGCGTTTCGGCAAGGCGTGTTGAAGCGTCTTGAGCCCTCTCAAGTCGACCATTATCTTTCAGAAATGAATTCAATGCCTGCGCAGCCCTTTCCGCATCGCATGGTGGTAACACGATACCTGCCCCGCTACTTCTCAGGATGTCTGCTTGCCAACCCTCATGATTGATGGCCACTGGTCGCCCTGCTGCTAACGCGTCAAAGAACTTGTTCGCCGAATTATTCCACAGCGCGGGAAGATCGATAACTAAAGACACTGCTACAGTAGTTGCAGACAGTAATCTCGGCATATCTTGCTTCGCGACCGGTGGAATAATCCACAGGTTTTTTTCCAGCACGCCTGAACTACGTGCGTGTGTATAGATCGATGATGCTTGCATGCCGGCCCCGACAATGAGAAAACGGACAGAGGAGTCAATGTGTAGCATTTTTGCCGCAATGTCAACCAGGTAGCCAACGCCATTAATCATACCCAATGTCCCGGCATAAGTGACCAACGGCAATCCTTCCAAGTAAGGATGTTCTTTGAGGAAACTATCTCCCGCCGAGGCGGGGACTCCAAAGAGAGCACGATCACAGCTATTTGGGACTACCGTAACTTTCTCCGCGTGGTAGCCAGTGCGAATGATACCATTTTTCATACCCGGTGAGAGAGCGATGATGTGATCCGAATTTTTATATGCCCATTTTTCTAATCTGTAAGCCAGCCATTTTGATATCGGATTCCGTAACGCCCCGACAGCTACAGGGAGTTCAGGCCAAAGATCTCTGACTTCAAATACCATGGGGCATTTATGCTTCAGTTTTGCAGCAACGCCCGGTATTGCAATAGTTAGGGGTGTGCTTGTAGCAAAGACAACATCCACATGTTTTGCCTTTAAAACTGCCAGACTCGATTTTAAGGCAAACAAGAAAAACGCATACATTCTTTTGGTAAATGATAAATTGTTAGAATAGGGCACATTAATTATCCAAAGAGATATGCCCTCTATGTCCATTTCAATTGTTTTTTGGGAAAAGGCTGTTTGTTTAGGGAAAAAGGCGCTGGAGGTAATCATGGTTACTGTGTGGCCAAATTTGACGAATCGGCGCGCCATTTCATAGGAACGAGTACCACCCGACCCTTCCGGTGGAACAAAGTATTGATGGAGATATAGAATGTGCATACGGTTCCTTTTCAAAAAAACTTGTCCTAAGTTCACGTTTAGAGATTCTGCGTAACGCTTTAGTTTTTTGAAACCGTAGGGGGCGAAGCATTTACCCGTTTGGGTATGAACGCATTTATGACAATTTACCGCAAATGCTTCGCCCTTACACTATGCGGCAAACATCGCTATTAGTGGAATTTTTCAAAAAACTAAAGTGTTACGACTCTGCAGTTTATCATTGCGTGCCAGACAACCCCCGAGCCCCCTTTAATAAGAGGGAATATGGTAAATTACGCTGAATAGATACAATAATTTTCTCTTTATTCCAACATTAAACAGGAAAAAAAAGACTTGACCGGCTTTAAACCTGTTGTCATAAAGTGAGTACCATTAGAATTTTGAGTTCAATCATGGAAACACTTTTCTCGCCATAAGATTTTTGGCAAGATGACCTGCCAATTCAACCTTGCCATGCATATTGTTCATATACTCAAGTGAGGGATTTTTCTTCCCGGCTACCATAGCTACTAATACCGCATGGCCAATCTCTTGAACCTTCATGTCGTATTCACCTAGCCCTATCCATCCAGAACAGATTTGTCCGACGCCCCATGGGGGCCTTTCTTCATTATCAGTTTTAAATTGTCCATTTGTACCATCGATAAAATTTGTGAAGCGAGGATCTGAATATGACTGATTCCATACAACTTTTGTTAACAACCTGGATAATCCTTTCACATCGTCATGAGTAAAAACAATTCCTGCTTTATATAAGTCAAGCACTGTATAAGGATAACGATTTCCGTGAGAGGTATCCATTGTATTACCGCCATACTTTTCTGGAAACCTAACCTCCAAATCCCAGATCAGAGCATCCTTGTAGGATTCAAATCTATGCTTTAGTGAATGTGAAAGATCAGATAAAATTTTTTTGTAATCTGCATTACCTGAAATTAAATGTACATTATTGAGAATTCGAAGCATCATCGCTATTTTATCACTGTATGGCCATTGTTTATTATTTGCCATCATATAATGCCATGACAAACTATTTCTTTTATAAAACCATTTCTTCACTATTTCGTTATGTACAAAATCATATAACCCTTCAGCCCTGCTACCGTAACGGTTTTTTAATGCAGGTTCATTTAAGATAATTCGTGCAAGCCATGCTATACCTGTTGATCCCTGTACGTCATAAAGTTGATATGAAATCGGAACATCGCTGTAAGGAGAATTCCATTCCCCGGACCAATTCCGATTTCCGTTTTTATCTATGATAGTAGCCTGAGAAACCATTTTCTCTGCCCATATGAGTGCTCGTTCTAAATATTTGGTATCTTTCGTTGCCTCATACATACAAATTGTGCCGTCAAGTATGTATGAAAAAAAGTAATACACACGTCCATCACCACTTGATGCCATTGAATTATACTCTTTATGATTATTTCGATATTCTTTATCATAAACCTTACGGTAATAGCCAATAGTTTTACTTGCATGTACAAATTCCGACAGCATTACTACCGTTAATAAACAAAAAATAAAAACGAAAGTTCTTTTAGGCATAAAAACCCCTCCTTGTATTCAACTAAATTTACCATATTCCCCATTAGAAAAGGGGGTTAGGGGGTTGTCTTGCATTTTAATATTTTATTACACCCCCTAAGAAGCACCTTATAAATAATTTTCGCTGGCTATAAACAAATTTTTTGGGTATTTACTAAATTTTGTAACACTTTTCCCCTCTTTATAATTGAATAAATGGTATCAAATTATTTTTATCAAATAGCTTTCTCGCCCATAGCTCTGCAAATAATACACGGGTGATATCTTTGCACCAAATATTGCTTTTACCAGCCAGGAATTTTTCATAATGCCTCAGAAAACATTTACTATCGATTATTCCCATTTCTGCCAGTAAACTCTTTTGAAAGACATCATAAATCAAACCGGATAAATTGCTTTTTAACCAGAGTTTTTCAGGTAGCAAAAACCCCTGTTTATCTTTACGCCATCGAATAGTTTCAGGTATTCCATAAACGCTTTCTCTGAGAATATATTTACTCCATCCCCGCCAGATCTTAAAATTTGCAGGTAGATTCAAGGCAAAATTGACTACCCTGTAGTCTAAAAAAGGTAGTCTTATTTCAAGTGAAGAAGCCATTGAACTTCTGTCCTCATAGTGGGTCAACCCTGGCACTGAGTATTTCTCAATGTCTACTATTTGACGAGATCTCAAATCTGAACTTTCAAATATGGGTTCAATTACTGGCAATCCGAGCAGATATTCATAACTGGATTTCTCTTTCCATGGCAGATAACGCCTTGCCTCGCCAATATCAAACTGCCACAATACTGTCCGATTAAAAAATGAAGATGCAATTTCAAAGAATAGTGTGCCAATATCATGTTGTTTAAACAACTGCTTTATATAAAAAAAGAAATATTTCCTGTATCCTAATAGAATTTCATCACCACCTTGACCGCTCAAAACTACGGTAATATCTGTTTCTTTTTTGATTTTTTCCATCATTTTGTAGTGTGCTATAGTACTGAAACTACCCGGAGGTTCATCGTTAAAATACAGGATATCATTGATTGTAATATGGGATGAATTATCATCTATCACAAGTTTATGATTCACAATACCCGTTTCTCTCACCAGCATATCTACAAATTTGGCCTCACTGTATTTCGCGTTTTTAGAGACTACAGAAAACGTCTCAAAACCCCCTTCCTGTATTGTATTTGCCAATACACTGATGGCCGATGAATCCAAACCTCCACTCAAAAGAGCTCCTACCTTAACGTCACTCCTCAGTCTGAGTCGTATGCTGTCTGTAAACAGTGACCTGAATTCCTCTTTTGCTTGTTCAAATGTGTATGTTTGTTTATTTATTTCATAATCCCAGTATTGTTCTTCTCGCATAGTTCCATCTGACAGCGATATTATTAAATTGTGTTTTGGTTTTAACTTGTATATATCTTCAAAAAACGTTTCTTCATTACTATTCAGGATACCTTGATTCAAATAACAAAACATAGTTGAGTGATTGACCCGCATTGACTCTAGAAGAGGGAGGAGTTGTTTAATCTCACTACTAAAAAATAAGATACCACCTCTTTGATAGTAGTATAGAGGTTTAACAGAGAAACGGTCCCTGCTTAGAACAACTTGTTTACGGGGAAGATCTACAATCGCAAAAGCCCACATGCCATTAAAATAAGTAAATCCCTTCGGCCCCCATTTATCATATACAGCGAGAATGACTTCTGTATCACTATTTGTGGTGAATATATAGCCCTGCTTTTTTAAATCTTGTCTTAGCTCAAGGTAATTATAGATTTCTCCATTAAATGAAATCCATAGTTTCTGATCTTTGCACATTGGCTGGTTCGCATTATCTGAAAGATCAATAATTGACAGCCTTCTATGACCAAGAAAGATATCAAATTTCCCAGGATTACCCACTGTACTTTCCTTACAAGAAAGGGGGGTATACCCCGATGCGTCAGGGCCTCGATGGTAGACAATATCCGTTAAAGATACAAACTTGCCGTAGTCCCGTTCTCCAAAGAAATTATTTATATTAATTGCACCAAATATTCCGCACATAGTTATTGATAAATCTTGTTATACCTTTCCAGAAGTTTTTTGAATTCTTTTTCCCGGTTATATTTTTCTTTTATTGCTTTTCTTCCATTTTCACCCATTTTTTTAGCCTCATCAGGATGGGATATTATCCACTGAATCCCTTCAGCAATAGAAGCTACATCCACTCTTTTTTCCCTTACATAAGTGAAATACTGCATTATTAATAGCGAGAGAATTTATCTTGTTTTTTATTTTATGCTAAAGATTGCTTTAAAAGAACATCCACAATTCTCTTTGCCGATTTACCATCCCACAATTCCGGGATTCTACCTTGTTTGGATTTTCCCATTATAAAATGGGAGTACGCATCAATTATTGTTTCTTTTGTATTTCCAACGAGAGTATTAGTACCTTCATCAACGGTTATTGGCCTTTCGGTATTTTTTCTCAAAGTAAAACATGGTACCCCCAAAGCAGTAGTTTCCTCCTGAATTCCCCCACTATCAGTAAACACTATATTCGCATCTTTCCATAATTCTAAAAATTCTATATATGACAACGGTGGTTGCAATTTTATGTTTGAGCTATTAACTAATTCCAATAACCCAAAAGATTCCATGTTTTTTCTTGACCTTGGATGAATTGGAAATACAAGAGGCATATCTCTGGAAATCTCAATTAAGGCTTCTATAATTCCTTGGTATGTGCTCTTTATATCGATATTGGAGGGACGATGTAAAGTTACAACACCATATTTTTCTTTAAGAGATGCTGTGTCCGATTCATTTTTCGTAGTATTCATTTTGTTTATGTAATAATACAGATTGTCAATCATTACATTGCCGACAAAAAATATTTGTTCGTCTTTCTTCCCTTCGTTTTTTAAATTTTTCAGACCGCTTTCTTCAGAAACAAAAAGGAAATCAGAAACGGCATCTGTCAGAATTCGGTTTACCTCCTCAGGCATTGTCATGTCATTACTTCTCAGACCTGCTTCAACATGTGCCAATTTTATATCTAATTTCTTTGAAACTATAGAACAGGCCAGGGTGGAATTTACATCACCAACCACAATTACAATATCAGGTTTTTCTGCAAAACATACTTTCTCAAATTCCACCATAACTTTTGCAGTTTGTTCAGCATGTGTGCCAGAACCGGTATTAAGAAAATAATCGGGTACCGGTAGTTCTAATTCATCAAAAAATACTTTCGACATCTCATAATCATAATGCTGCTCTGTGTGGACCAATAGAAAATCTTTGAAATTAATCCTTTTGAATTCCCTTATTATAGGGGCTATTTTCATAAAATTGGGTCTTGCACCCACCACCAGAATAATTTTCATAATCAATGTTTTATAAGAGAATTGTATATTTCTAATAGTTTTTCTTTTTCTACGTTCCAATTATATTCAGCGCATACAGCTTTCCTGCCATTTTCTCCCATTTTTTTGGAGAGTTCAGGACGATCAAGTAAATAATCAATAGCCGCTGCAATTTCTTTTGGATTTTTTGGATCAACAGTTATTCCAAAATCCCTTCCTACGATAAATTCATTCCATTTGGGAAGATTAGAGGCTATGATTGGCAAACCACCAGCCATGTATTCATAGAATTTATTATTTCTGCCAAAGATTGCTCCAAAATGGTTTGGTTCTGGATAAAGACACAAAACTCCAATCTTTGCAGTCTTCAAAAAATCTGGAACCAGTCTATAATGAACATTACCAATAAATTGAATCCTTCCATTTGCCAATAAGCGCATTTCTTTTTCAAATTCAGGCGTTTCAAAGGTACCTATCAGAAGTAGCTCAGCCTTATTCTTAATGCATCTCATTGCTTCAATAATTTCTTTTATCCCTCGTTGTTTTGATAACACTCCAACGTAGACAATTTTGTCAGTTTTTTCCACACCGTCTGAATCACATGCATTTACAAATTCAATTAACGGCAGATTTTTTACTGTGACCACCTTGTGTTTATAGGCTTTTGGGAAATTTTCAGCAATGTCATCACCCGCCACCATGATATAATCGAAAAACTTTGACGATAACCGCTCTATAATCAAGACAAACATGGAAACAAACCTTCTTAATATTACAGGAATATAATTTTTTGACATTATATCCTTTGGAGTGTCTTCATGCACATCATAGATAACTTTTTTACCCTTCAATTTAAGCAGTAAACCGATGGGTATTAATTCTGGGTCCTGCAAATGATAAATTTGAGCATCGATCTCCAGCGCTTTTTTATATACCGCCCAAATAGTACATATCGCCCTTTTAAATCTACTGTGAAAGGTAGGCACTGCATGTATATATATCCCATCGATTACTTCATCTTTATCATGTCTTGCGACTAAATGAACCTCATAACCGGCTTGTACTAAACTCTTACATTCTTTATGAAATATTCTGGTGTCGAAAGGAGGATGAACGGATGTCAAATGACAGATCTTAGGACGTGACATTATATAATCCCTCCCACTGTGCTATATAAAATAATTTAATAAGTAAACCTTTTTTCATACGGGAAGGTAATATTCCGATTTCTTTTAGTAATTGAGAATTCTTAATTGTCTCTCGCATCCATGAATCACCTTGTTCCAGCCAGGTATCGGTGGGGGCTTCAAAACCAATTTTATTGCGGCGCCACGTTATGGAATCCGGCATTTTACCGGACATTGTTTTTCTTAATGCCCATTTGGTAAAACCATTACAAATTTTGTCAGAAGGCTTTAGTGTTAACGCTGCTTCGACTAATACATGATCAACAAAGGGAACCCTTGCTTCTATAGAAAACGCCATGGAATTCCTATCCTCATATCGGAGTAAATGTGGTAATTGATAAGAAAATTCAGAAATTTGAAGGGATCTTATATTTGTATAAGTTTTCAGTGATGAATAAATATGTTCTTTATTTAATTTTAACAAATTGCTATTCATTTCGTTTTTTCTTTTGTTTAAGTAGATCATGCGAATAAAAGGAAACAAAAAATACAGGGTGTACTGGCTTAATTGCGTAAGAGATAATTTTGAGTGTCTCGATGCGAGGATATATTCTTTGAATGCTTTCAGCGGGTGAAATTCCTTAAGCCAATGTAAAAAAACAGTTGGGTAGTATCGTTCATACCCAAGTAATGTTTCATCACCCCCCTGGCCATCCAGCATTACCTTTAGCCCTGCCTCGCTTGCCGCTTTCATTACCCAGTACTGCATGAATTGAGAAAAGCTACCTGTTGGTTCATCCTGATGCCAAATAAATTTACCAACATTTTCCTGGAAATCATCGAAAGATGGAGAAGTCGTAACCCACTTAAGGTTGCAGTAATTCACTATTTCTTTTGCATATGCGGTTTCATCATTTTTCCTGTCATTTGATCGGGCGGTTACAACCGTAAATGGAGTTGATGAATTCGCTTTATATACCTGAGCAGATAGTGTTGTTATTGAAGAGGAATCCAGGCCACCACTCAGACATGTGCCCACTGGCACATCGCTGCGTAAATGCAACATTATTGATTCATGAAAACATTGAGCATAGTCATCAATGGTTGTTATTTTACCTTCAGTGGCTAACGCAAGGTCGTAATACTTCTTTATCAACATTTCCCGTGTTTTGAGCCCCAGCATAAGATTATTTCCAGGCTTTAGTTTAAGAACACCTTTGAAAAAGGTCTCCGGACAATGATCTTCAAAACCGTATATTAAATAATCCGCCAATATAGGCAGATATACCGTTCTTGGGATACCCATCTCAAGGATTGCTTTAATCTCGGATGCAAATAGAAATGTGTTTTTATTGTGCCAATAATAAAATGGTTTAATACCAAAACGATCCCGGGAACAAAATAGTTCTTGCTTTTCTGTGTCAAAAAGCGCAAATGCCCACATGCCACGAAAGTGGTTCACACAATCTTGACCCCACACTAAATAAGCGTTTAAAATTACCTCGGTGTCTGTTTTTGTCTTAAAAACCTTCTGATAGTCGTTTTCCAGTTCTCGTCTGAGTTCTAAATAATTGTAAATTTCGCCATTATAAACCAATACCAGACTATTCTTAACCATTGGTTGGTGACCATCGTAACTAAGATCAATGATAGATAATCTGTTATGCCCTAAGCCAACATTACCATGAATCCAGGTACCGCTATCATCCGGCCCTCTGTGCTTAATAACTTTAAGCATTCTTTCCAGATCGCTTTGTTCAACCGGCTTGTTAAATTCTATAATTCCAGCTATGCCACACATTAGCTAAGAATCTCCTGATATATTTCAATGTACCTTTTGACATTTGCACTCCAGGTAAATTTACTGAGAATGAGTTCTTTTGCTTGCTGACCAATTTCATGTCGAAGTCGTGGGTTTCTTATTAATTTTCTCAGTGCGTCCTCTACTGAAGCGGTGTCTTTTGGTTTAGCCAGCAAACCAGTTATACCGTCAGTTATAACATCCTCTATCCCCTGCCCCTTACAGGCTATCACTGGCAAACCAACTGACATCGCTTCGATATATACCACACCAAAGGCTTCATCCCAGCTTGGAAGGCAAAATATATCACTCTCGTTAAGATACGAGTAAACCTCACTCTGATTTTTTCTACCAACAAACTTTACTTTGTCTTCGACCATTAATTTTTTTGTCAGATTTTCCAAAAACCAGCGGTTTTCTCCATCCCCAACAATAAGGTATTCAAAATCAAATCCTTCATTTTTTAAACCAACCAAGGCACGGATTACATATTCATGGCCTTTCCGTATATTAAGATAACCAACGGATATGATCTTTATTTTCTGGTTTTCAGACACCCCGTTATTCTTACTCATATTAATTGCAGAAACACCGTTATTAACAAAAACAACCTTATCAGCATTGGAATAGTATTTGAGGATGATATCTCTTACTTTTGAACTTACCCCGATAACTTTGTTTGCACCTTCAAAGACCTGGATAATTGTCTTTCTAAGACGAGAATTCCTTTCGATAGTAGGTTTATGTGGGGCACAACTACACACATCAAGACCATGGATAGTAACGACAAGAGGTACTTTATACTTATGTTTAAGCTTTAATCCAACGTATCCATCTGGATAAGCCACGTGTGCATGAATTATGTCAAATTTATATTTCCTATAAATATTGTCAATAATGGTCCTTATACCGAGATACATGAATAATCCAGACAATCCCTGAACATAATTTCTTGGAAATTCAATATATCGCGGATAAAAAACCTCGATACCTTCCCACATTTGCTGTTTTGGAATCTTTGAATAAGCCTTCCATTTCGCAGACATTTTGTTTACAGGGAAAGGTGACCACGGAACCGGTGATACAACTTTTACCTCACACCCCTGTTTCACCAGTTCTTTGACCTGTTCGTGAACAAATATCCCCAACACTTCGTTAAACGTTGAAGGATACATATGGGATATAACAAGGACTTTCATTTCTAATTTAATGTTAAGGAATTTCAAGCTTTGTGATTCCCCTCTAAAAAGAGGGGATAAAGGAGTGTGTAAGTTTGCCTTAACACACCCCCGGCCCCTCTTTCTAGAGGGGAGATTAAAAGTAGCTGCCGAAGACGGCCTAATTTAAATTTCCAAGGAAGACTTATTCGTTGAGTGCATAGACTTGTGAAAGCATTCCTTGTTATATTTTTTTCGCCATAAAACAGAACTGACCACAAAAAACCAACTTTATATGATTGATCTGTTGGTTTGTAAGACCTACAATTTTTCCAAACAATTGGATAATGCGGTTAAGTAAAGATAATCTACTAAAATACCTTGTAAAATTTTTATTTAAAAAACCACTTCTCACAATTAGGGTAAGGCAATCTATACCAGGCCTTATTTCTACATTACTTTGTTAAAGAAAGCGTCTGAAAAAATATTTTTAAGTCGTAAGTATAGTCGGCCACAACTTATGACTTAGCAATGCTTTGCGACAAATATTTACTCTTGATTTTGCTCGTTACTTCCGGTATTAATTGCACTTGTAAATTTTTTACACAATCAATTACCGGAGCAAAGGATTT
>NZ_CAADGZ010000113.1:0-11170 GCF_900696675.1 uncultured Candidatus Kuenenia sp.
CGTGGTGATGGCCATCCCGGAAGTGAAGTACTTTGGCGAGGCATGTCACGTTTGGCTGATATTGAAGTTGCTTACGAACTTTACACCACTTAGCCTTCAGCTCAATTGGCCGTACAACTACGGTGCTATTGAAATTTGTGGGTAAAGATTAGCTTAACAAAGGGGGATATAGGGAGTTGTGTTTTTTTTCATTAAAGCAACTTCTTTTGTTTTGGCGTTGACGATTATTTCGTTATTTCATCCCTCAATCTTTCCTTACCAGCAAGAAATCCATCCAACAGTTTCTTCTCCTTACTCTCAGAAGTCTGAAAGATAAGAATAAGGCACGTTGTCGTAATAGGGTGGGTCAGTAAAAACGGCATCAAAGAAATTATCTTTATAAGGCAGGGCAGTTGCAGATGCTTGAATAACAGCAACATGACTGTCCTGTGCAGGTTTAGATTTGAATCCTGAAGCCCAATGTTCCAGTTGGTGGTAATAGCTCATACTGTAAACCCTTTGCTTATAATAACAACGGCATAGTATCAACTTCGTTTATCCGCGTCAATTAATATCTATCTCATTGCACCACTTATTGTTCTAGCCATCCATTATAGCGTATTTTCTTCGTAACTTATTGGAAATATAGGACGTCATAGGTAAAAATAGTTTAATCTTCTTGAATGTCTTAGAATTATAGAAATGATAATTTATACATATACATTTATAGGTTTTTAAATTGTTTTAAGCCACTTGTTGTATACCCCTCCCTGCATACACCCTTTCGGGTCTACCCATTTTAGGGTATTGAAAAAAAAAGAAATTAGTTTAAAAATACTATTAATACCTTTTTTTATTAAAAGTATATTTATACTCAGGGATCTCCTAAAATGTGATTTGCGAAATGCTATAACTATTTATATTAACAAAGGTTAAATATATGTTAAAAATCACTGTTGGTGAACCCTTACGGTATATATGCTTTTTGTAATCATAAAGTCACCACTGTTGTTTTGTTAAATAAATTTACATCATTACTGTTTTAAACGAAAGGAGGCGTTGCATCATGAAGTATCATGCACTGTTTTTTTGCCTATTAACCGTGGGCGTTGTTGTAAATGTTCCTGTAAACTCTAAAGTGATTATGGCACAAGGGAAAGCAATGGAGCACGAAGAAGTTATAGCGCCAACAAAGGAATTAATGAAAGAAATAGAAAATCGGTTAAATAATATGTTGTCGGGAATTCTGGAGAATAATTTGAAATATGTTGCGAATGAAGCTGGTGCGATTGTTGATAAAAGCTACAAAATAAACCAGATTTTCTTTGATTTTAACAGGAAGGGAAATGACTGGTTTAAACGTGCAGGCATCGATCCGGCTGATACCGGGGAGATTGCAAAACGAGAAGAAGAATTTACATTATATCAGAGTGGAATAGTGTATAAGGCCTTGAACGTTCGAAAAATGGCCATGTCCGGGAATCAGGAAGAAACCTTAAGGGCATTTACGGATATGATTGAAACAACCTGTTTTGCTTGTCACAGAAAAAATAGGGACTGGCTGCTTGACCAACCAGGAAGTCACGGCCCTGGCAGGTAAAACGAAAGACTATGAATAAATATCTTCATGATTAAATTTGTCTAAATGCAGGAAAAACGCTGTTTTCAGGTTTACAAGAGTTTAATAATTATTGAATAATGACACGAGCATTAAACACTTTTGCTTCTTTTCATACATAAATTTTCATAAGGAGAAAATGCATATGAGAAAAAAGGGTAAAAAACGAGCAATTATGGTTATTGTATCTTTTATAGCTTTAATAAGTGTTTTAGGTGTATTCATGGGTGGTATTGTTTCGGGAAAAGATATTGAAAAAAAACATAAGGCAGAATATGCACCAATAAGGTCGTTGATGTTTATAATAAGTTCTCATACATCAAATATTCTGGATGCTATCATGATGGGTGATTATGATTCGGTGAAAAAGGAAGCAGACATCGTCGTTGAGAAAAGCGAGAGCTTGTTGAGAAGTTTTTTCCCGGAAGGGGAACCTGTTGGTAAATGGATGGAAGGCTCTGGTATTTCAGGTTTAGATCAAAACAATCCAAAGATGGTACAGGCGGTGAAAGAGGATGTTGAAAAATACATACTCAAGATCACCAGCTCGGCAAAAAAAATAGCAGAAATTTCTACAAAACAAAATATTGCAGAGACGTATAATAGCTTTGATTTGATGCTAAGGGATGCTTGCTTTAAATGTCATGAGACCTATCGTTCCAAGTGGCCTGAATGGCCTGAATGGATGCAGATAGGCGGGGGATAAAAAAATTTAAGAAATCGTAAAAACCTTTTTTATGTTCTGCTGGAACATAGAAGGGAGGAGCAATGAGACCCGAACAAATAGAGCTGGTTCGGAAGACATTTGCAAAAATTCAACCTGTTTCCTACAAAGCAGCGGAAATGTTTTACAGGCATTTGTTTGAGACAGACCCTTCATTAAGACAACTTTTTAAAAGAGACATAAAGAAACAAGGGCATATGCTCATGCAAATGATTGACTTTGCAGTCAAAGGTTTAGACGACCCGGAAATAATCCTGCCTGCAATTCAGGCGCTGGGAAAACGTCATATTGGATATGGAGTAAAAGAAGAGCATTATGAAACTGTCGGCAATGCTTTGCTTTGGACTTTAGAGCAGGGTTTGGGAGATGCTTTTACCTTGGAGGTAAAAGAAGCATGGAGTGAGGCATATAAATTACTGGCAGGTGTAATGATCGAAGCTGCAAGTGGCAGCAAATGCACCTAACTTTCGTTCTTTGAAAAAACAGGGGCGAAGCATTTGCCAATTTGGGTATTTGCGTATTAATGACATCTTATAGCAAATGCTTCGCCCCTATATTAAAAATTCATTAATAAGGTTTCCTTACACCATAATTTTTTGTTTACTTTCTTCGACTGCAATTACCGTCCCGCAGCCGATTTCTTCATCTGTTAAGTAGCATGCGGGGTCATGCTCCCATATATCGCCGTAGAATGCCTCTGCCCTTGCTCTAAAGTTTCCTCCGCATATATTCAGCCATTTACACAAGGCGCAACGCCCTTTTATATAGGGGTTTTTATTTTTAAGTTTTGCCATTAGTTCATTTGATGTATCTTCCCATATTTCGCTGAACTTTCTCTTTCTCACGTTTCCAAAGGAATATTGCCTCCAGAATTGATCTGCGTAAACCTCGCCATCCCAACTAATACAGGCCAACCCTTTGCCGGAGCTGTTTCCCTCGTTCCACTGAAGAAGTTCCAATACATCCTTTGCCCTCTTCGCATCTTCTTTCAACAGACGTAAGTAAATATACGGGCCATCCGCATGATTATCTACCGTAAGCACTTCTATCTTCTTACCTTTGTCGTGGGATTCTTTTGTTTTATTTATTATTAAATCTACGACTTTCCGCGTTTCTTCGTGAGAAAGATCCTCTTCGATCAAATTGGAACCTCTTCCCGAGTATACCAAATGATAAAAACATACCCGTGGTATATTTTCCTTTTCAATAAGGTGGAATATCCCAGGGATATCATGCGCATTGCGCTTATTGATTGTAAAACGAAGTCCAACTTTTATGCCGGCTGCCATACAATTTCTTATGCCTTCTATTGCCAGGTCAAATGCTCCCGGAATGCCCCGAAAACGATCATTTGTTTCCCTAAGTCCGTCCAGACTGATTCCAACATAAGAAAGGCCGAATTTTTTCAGTTCATCCGCCTTTTCTTTCGTAATCAATGTGCCGTTAGTACTTATTACCGCCCGTAATCCTTGCGCTTTGGCATATTCTATCAATTCCAGAAGGTCTGGGCGCATGAGTGGCTCTCCACCGGAAAAAAGAATCACCGGGGCGCCGTACTCAGCTATGTCATCCAACATTGCCTTTGCCTCTTTTGTTGATAATTCATTTGGATATTCGATATCTTTCGATTGAGAATAACAATGTACGCATTTTAAATTACATCTTTGGCCTACATTCCAAACAACAACGGGTTTTTTATCTTTTGAAAATTGCAATAAATGTGACGGAAGTTTTTTGGATTCTCTTCCATATCTTAAAGCATCAGAAGGTTCAACCGTTCCACAATATAATTTTGATATACCAATCATATCTTTCTCCTGTTAATACGAAACATACACAACAACGACTAACAACACCTACTTTAAAATAGCATTATTTTCGCAGTATATATTTCTCTCTACGATGAATAAATTATCATTTATGTAATAATTTTTATTCTAACAAAATAATGTCCATAAATATATTCTAAAATCTACTGCCCAACTGCATAAAGGCGCCAATCGGCGCAGCCAATGTAAATATTGTTTCGGGAATCTATTGCCGGCGAAGAAAGCAATGAGTTTTTAAAATCAAGTTTCCACTTAAGAGAGCCGTCTTTATTTATAGCGTATAAATTACCATCCCATGACCCGACATAAATAATGTCCTTTGCATCAACCGTTGGAGTTGCGGTGACAGGTTTATTTGTTTTAAACTTCCACTTTAAACTTCCATCATTCTTCACTGCACATACACCGCCATCGTGTGTGCCAATGCAAATTGTTCCATCAGAGCAGAGTACCGGCGAAGAGTGCGTGCGGGAGCCAAGATCAAATCCCCATTTCAGGGTACCGTCCAGATTAACTGCATATAATTTTCCAGTTACATCGGCAATATATATTACACTGTTGCCAATTGCGGGAGAAGCGTCTATTTTGCCTTCTGTACGGAATTTCCACATCAAACCACCATCCCTTTTAATGGCATACAGGTGTTTATCCCACGAGCCGACATAAATTGTATTATTTTGCCCGATAGCAGGAGAAGATGCAATAATTGCAGATCCTGTCTTAAATTTCCATAAAAGCTTTCCCTGAGCATCGACTGCATAAAGATTGCCATCATAGGCGCCAAAATAAATATTGCCCTCTGCATCAATAACCGGCGAGGAATGGATGGACGTATTTGTGTTGAATTTCCATTTCATTTTTCCGTAAGCATCAACTGTATAAAGATTTCCATCAACCGCTCCAAAATAGATGTCTCCGTTTTCCCCCACCGCGGGCGTTGCAAAAATCTCATCTTCCGACTTAAATGCCCACAAAACATTCCCTTCAGGGGCTATTGCTAACAAATTACCATCCGTGCTTGTTATATAAATATTTCCTTCTTTAGAAATTACCGGAGAAGACCATATCTCACCGGCGCTGGAAACATACCACTTTATCTCGTTTTTAAAAGGCCCATCGAAAGGCGTTTTGCCAGTCCTTTCTCTGTTGTATTTGAACATGGGAAATGCACTGTTGGCATCTGTTGCGTAAACATTCCCGCTATCGACATAATCGCATATCACAATAGTGCACAGAATAAAACAAAATATGCGTATCAAGTCCTTTGCCGGATTATTTTCTAATTTCATTTATTTTTTTTCCTTATTTAAATTAGGTTGGGTTTTAAAAAACTAAAAACCTTACAACAAATGAGGCTAAAATAGCGGCTTTTAGTGCTGCAGACAGGAGGAAAACCTTGGCTATACACCTTGTTTTGTCCTACCGAGAACGCAGGTAGAACCTGCAGGGATAAGATATGCAAAATATGCTGGATACCGATATAAATAAAAGGGGAAATCCACTGCTATTAAATGTCAGGGATAATCAATTCCTGGCCGGCCTTTAATACATTTGCATTTTTTATATTGTGTTTATTTGCCTCTAATATTTTTTTCCATTTTGATCCGTCTTTATAATGCTTTAAAGCAATTTTATACAATGAATCTCCCGCCTGCACGACGTGTTTCTTTGCGGCTGTTGTTTGTTCAGTTACTTCATGCGCCACCAAACGCGTACTTCTTTCATCTGATACCTGCGCAGGGATTTCATTTTTATTTGGTATAATGAGTTCCGTACCCACGCGAAGATTGTTGCGGTCATAAATCCGATCCTGGTTTGCATTAAAAATCAGCAGCCATTTATTATCATCGCCATAATATTTCCTGGCAATTTTATGCAGGGTGTCCCTCTCTTGCACCTTATATATCACGACGTTTGGGTTTTGCGACGATTCTGATTCTGCGGGTAGAATGCTTTTTCCCTGATACTCGTGTTCCCGGCTTTTGATAGCCTGTTTTTGACTGCCTGCCGCAACTTTGTTTTCGGCATTGCCTGCATTCCTCAATTCACCCTCAATTACATAGTCTTGCTCTTCAACTGCCGGTTCCTGTCCAATGTTTTCTCTTTTTGGCTCTACCCCTCCACGGATTTCGTCCTCCTTCTTTGCCAGGTCTTCGCCTTGTGGAGATAAGCCTTCCGGATGCTTAGGAAGTTCATTCAGACTTAATAAATCCCGTGATACATCACCATCTATTTCCGGAATGGGGATAATAGGCTCTTTTACATTGGTTCTTGTGCTAAGAAAAACTCCGATAATTGCAAGAATAATCACTCCCAAGATAACGCCGACCTGCACATCTCTTTTCATAATTTTTGTCCCTTTCTTTTGCCGCAATAGGAATGAATACTTAAAAATCAACGCAGAACCATGTCTTGCTTTTTGTTAAAATGTTATTTCGTCCATCCAATACTATAGCCAAACAAATATGATTTTAGAAATTTTGCGATAAAATGGCTTTCTAAAAAACAGATTTATCTGACTAAGCATACTATCAAACATACCCCTTAATCTCCTCTAAGAAGAGGAGCCGGGGAGTGTGTAAATTTTTCGAAAAATTTAATATAATCTCTTAATATCTATAGGGTGGGTTGGCGCACGGGCAACCTTGTTTGTCCGTGCGCCAACCCACCCTTAATTTACCCTCTCAGCAGGGACTTTTTATATTTTCCCAACTTGGGATAGTTTAGAGGAATGGGCTAAACTATTACCCAGACAAAAGACTCCTGCCGGATAAATCATTAGCACTATTCAAATTTACCGATACACAAAGCCTTTAAAGGCCTACCGTCTGTTTTATGCCTTATTCGCCGATACAACCGCCTTTCCCTTTTGCTTTTGTGAGGTATGTCTTACTTTTGGCGCAGATTGCCCTCTAAGCAACAACGGAGAAGCTATAAAAATAGAAGAATACGTGCCCACTATAATACCCGTTAACATAACAAAGGCAAATCCATGAATTTCCGCTCCGCCAAGGAAGAACAAGGAGAACAATACACCAATAGTAGTAGCGCTTGTCAATATCGTACGGCTTAACGTCTGGCTAATACTTTCATTGATGAGTTGTGCGTTTAATATCTTGCCGCGTCCCTCCATGTTCTCTCTGATTCTGTCAAAAACAATTATCGTATCATTCAGCGAATATCCCACTACAGCAAGAAACGCCGCAACCATTGAACTGTCGAATTTCATATTGCCGAATAAATAGTCCGCTACAGCCACAACTCCCAACGTTATAAGAATATCATGAATAACCGCAATAATTGCTGCAGAACCAAATCTGAAATCCCCAAAACGAAACCATACGTAAAATATAGTCGCTGCGCACGCAAAGAAGACCCCTAATATAGCGCGGCTTTTCATCTCATCTGCCACCGTTGAGCCAATGCTTACAACTCTCTTTAGCGGATTGGGAACAATAAACGCCTTTTGAATCGCTTCCTTTGCTGCTCCAACATTTTGTTGTTCGTTAAAGGATAACGCAACCGTTTGATATTCCTTGTCCATTGCCAGATTTTCAGTCAATAAGTCTGTATAACCCGCAGAATCCAATGTCTTTTCTATCGTTTCCTTGCGAAGGGGTTTCGACAATGTCATGTTGAAGAGGTAATCGCCGATTTCCTGAAAAGCCACATCGATCTTTTCTTCGTACAGGTTGTCTTTGAATTTGTTTATAATATCCTCTTTGATTTTTTCCTGTATCTTTTCCGCGCTCAATGGATTCAGGTGAATTGCAAATGTTTGCGCTGGCGCGTCCAGGGTATAAACACTTTTAATCATGTTTTTCACCGCCCTGATTTTGCTTATCATGCTGACAAAATCTGATTTGCTTATTTTGTCTTTCAATTCCACCTTTACAGCAGATGTATCCCCATCAAAATAAATCCCAGGCAAAGAAATTTTATCGTTAAAGGATTGCTTTATATTTTGCAAAGCCGTTCTTGATCCTTCAATTCTTAGCTTGTTAACAGTACCTCTTTTTTCACTCCCGGGCTGTTCGGTCACTTTGACATTATTAAAACCCTGCCTGTTTAATTCAATTTCTAACAATACAGGGGCTATTCGTCTGTTTAAATCAACCTCTATAAAAGGTACTGACATTTGTGCCTGCAATGTTTCAACCACCTCACCCAGAGTTATCTTAGCCTCCTGGAATACAAGATGGTCTTTAAGTCCATTTACCATTGCACCTATCAAGCGTGACCTCTCTGGTTCCTCATCAATTCCGGCAATATTTAATAAATATTTATTGGCAAGGAGGTTAACAGGCATTATGGACGCCACATCTTCCTCGCTATATCCAGCCTGTTTCAGATTTTTTTGCACTGCTAATTCATCTATTGGCCTTTGCAATTTTAAATTAAATATTGTCGGCTTTATAAAATCGATACCCTGTAATAATTCCGTCTGGCCAAACACATTGCTTATATCCGTAGCAATTTTTTGTTTTTCCTTTTCTTCGTTTATCTCTTTAATTCTTATGCCAAACTCATCTGCTTTTGAAACAAACTGAGTCAGGTTTTCGCCTGACCATATGCTCTGCACCTCTGCTTCCCCATAACCTGCATCTTTTAATGATGTTCTGATAAAACCAGGTGTTGTTTCGTTTTTCAGGTGTAAATGCACGAGCGTTCCGCCGGTAAAATCTATATCATACTTTTTGTCTCCGCGAATGACAAAAAAGGTCATGCCGCCAAGAACACATACCCCGGAAACGATAAATAAAATATGCCGTATGCGAAGGAACCTGATGTCTGGAACACCAATTAGCCTCAACATCGAAAAACTCTTTACCCATTTTAAATCCATTAAAAATTCATATATTGTTCTCGTAACAAATATTGCGGTAAACAAGTTTATAATCAAACCAATGATCAATATCCATGCAAAGCCTTTTACCGGGCCTGTGCCGACTGAGGCAAGTATTACGCCGGTAATTAACGTCGTAATATTAGAATCGAAAATTGCGGAAAACGCCTTTTGGTATCCTGCTTTCACCGCAGCGCGAATAGGTTTTCCCTTTGCCCTTTCTTCTCGGATTCTTTCGTAAATAAGCACATTCGCATCTACGCCCATACCTATCATGAGCACTAACCCTGCTATTCCGGGAAGCGTTAATGTTGCGTTCAGCAATGCCATTATCCCAATGATCAAAAACACATTCAATGCGTTCGCAAAATTTGCAACCCAACCTATGCCCAGATAGTAAATACCTATAAAGAGGACAACAAAGATTCCCCCGATAATACCAGCCGTCAGGCCTTTATTGATAGAATCCCTTCCCAGACTTGGGCCAACCATGGTCTCCATTTCCAGCTCCAGGTCTGCCGGAAGACTTCCCGCCCTCATTGTCGCAATAAGTTCATTGACTTCGTTCTGTGTAAAACTCCCCTCAATAATGCCCTTTCCCGGTATGCGGTCACGTATTGTTGGGGCGGAATATAAAATTCCATCCAAAATAATCGCCAGCGGCTTGCCGATGTTTCTCTCCGTAATTTGCCCGAATTTCGATTTTCCTGCAGCGTCAAATTCAAAACCGACTACAGGCTCTATCCCCTTTGTATCCGCATAAATTCTGGATAAATGTTCTCCGGTGATTTCTGTTGTATTCCTCACGAGGAACCACTTTCCTTCCTCTCCCTCTTCACCTTTTCGTTTCCGCAGCCAGTGTTTGTAATATCCGGGAACGCTTTTCCCTTCCATTGCGTCTTTATATTCAACGCTATCAGTGCTTGCGGCCAGGCGGAACTCCAGTTTCCCCAGCTTGGTTATGCGGTTTTTCAGGCTTTCCGTTTCACTCCTTGTTGCCCCCGGTACCTGAATAAGGATTCTCCTATGACCCTGCTCCTGTATCCTGTATTCCATCACACCCTGCGGATCTATCCTCTTTTTTAATACCTCAATAATTTCTTTTGTAATGCCAGGGCGGTCTTCTCTTTCATCTACCCGGACCGTATAAAGCAACTCCGAACCGCCTTTAAGGTCCAATCCAAGTTTAATCTTTCCCTTTGTAAAATATTCAACGGTTTTGGTGGTTATCTTTTTGCCATCTGTACCAATTTCCTCGCCGATGATCGTTTCACGGATAATAGGATTCGTTACCAAAAAATGTGTCCATGCTTTCTCAACTATTTTGCTTTCAATGACTTTGCCATCTGCTTCTTTTACCATCTCTCTCTTTAAGACCTTTTCCGCTGGTGGGTACAAGATCATAAATCCAATAGCAATCACTATCACAATGAGCGGTATCTTCCACCTTAAGTTTTTTCCCATTTCCGTTTCCGTCTCCTCAAACGGCTCCCTTTCCGTTATTCATGAAAAATTTGTCAAATCAACACAAAAGAGCAAAGTATCTACTTCTTTTCCTTGCCCTCTTTTCCTTTGCTCTCTTTTTCCTTACTTTCTGACGTTATCGCCTCCGCTTCTGTTTCTTCTTCAACATCACTATCATGCGAGGTTTCCAATACCGTGGCAATTGAACTCCTGTCCACCTTAACTTTAACGTCTTTTGACTCATCTATGCGAATAACCACCTCAGTTTCCCGCACAGAGGTAACAACCCCGTGAATACCTCCCGCGGTAATGACCCTGTCACTCTTTCTTATCCGGGACAATAATGCTTTACGCTCCTTTTCTTTTCTCTTTTGAGGCCGGAGTATTAAAAAATACATTACCACAAACATAAGTATAAATGGAAGCAATAAAGACATCATCCCGCCGGGCCCTTTTCCAGCCGCTTGTAATAGAACAAGCATAATATTCCTCCTTACTACTAAAAAAATTAAACGAACCTTTCCCCGTCAACTTCACCATATGCGACCAATGCCGCCAACACAATATTGCTGAAAAAAATCTTTCACCTAAATCCTGCAAACGATTTTCGCAATGCGAAAATCAGTATTTTCCACTACCAAGATTGGCAAAAAGCGATAACAGATATCCGTTTTTTAGCAATTGTGGTAGCGCTATTGTACTACTTTAAA
>NZ_CAADGZ010000114.1:0-11118 GCF_900696675.1 uncultured Candidatus Kuenenia sp.
CCCCTTTAGGGGCGGTCTGTTTGTAGCACAATAAAATTCAACAGGTAAATAGCTCCGTAGGAGCGGCCTGTATATGATTGACAGGAAGACAGGCCGCTCCTGACGGAGCTAATATCTGTTATGGTATTCTATCTACTACAAACAGGTTGCTCCTACGGAGCTTATCGGTAATACGTTTTTTTTTAAACCAAAGTGTTACAATAATTCTTAACTTAATGACATTGGTTTGTAACCTGAACCCGCAGGGAGTCGTGTAATGTTTACGCTGAATAGTTATACTTATTGAGGAGTTCCGCTGTTTTATTCTTTGCCCTGTACATCCGTTATGATGCCTTCAGACCAATCAATTATGGAATGAATATCCACGGGTTCTCCCCCGGCAGCCATTTTGCGCTGTCTGCCCTCAAGCAATTTTTTTGTTTCACCTTCCAGCATTAATGTGGCTTCTCCCTTTACCGCAGTAACAATAGTGGCGTACTCCGTTATCCGGACATTAAAAATTCCGTTATCTGCCACAATCTTTCCATTTAGGGTAAGAATCTCCAGATTTTTTTTCAAGTTTGCAAGGGAGAGAAATATTTGCCCTTTTTGGAGGTTAATTTTCCATGGATCAATAAAGTACATTTCGGTATTCGAATCCATGTTTACGCCAATCCCATTTTTAGTCGAAAATGAAGACTTCTCTCCGTCGCCGGTTTTGAGAACAACGCCGCTATGGAAGCGGTCAACAGAGGATACCTTTTTCCACTTATGATCTTCGGCCTTTTGTAATTGCATATTCCCATAGACGCGGGAAAGGTCTATCATTCCTCGTGTATGTGTAAAATAAAAATATGCTGCCGCGAGGGCGACAATACCAAGCCCAACAACCATACCAAGTAAAATAAACCCCTTTTTTGTTGGTTTTGCCACGAGTATCCCTAATTCATACAACAGGATCATTGGGGCGGCTGTCATTGTCTGGGTAAAAGGGTCTGGCGGTGTTACTATGGCAGCAATAATGAAAATAACAAGTATTGAATATTTTCTCCACTTAATAAAGTTATCTGCAGATACGAATCCTATCTTTGACAAAAGCAGCATTACAAGAGGTAGTTGAAATACCAGCCCAAGCGCGACCGTCAGCAGGAAAACAAACGACACATATTGTTGCATCGTAATGATGGGTTGAATGCCGGGGCCAAGGATGCTTATTAAAAATTGCAAGCCAAAGGGGATTAATAAATAATATCCGAAAAGCCCGCCCATAACGAAAGCAATGTATGAAACCGGGAAGAAAACGAGAATGTACCTTTTTTCCTTCGCATACAGCCCCGCGCTGACAAATCTCCATGCCTGATAAATGATAAGGGGATACATTAAAAAAATGGCGCTGATGAAGCACAGCTTCATGTATGCGTAAAAACCTTCCTGATAACTCAGCACTTGCAATTCGGTGGAAAGTCCCAGCTTATGCATAGCAATGCCATGAGGCCGCTTTACTATATCCAAAATGTGCAGCTTAAAGACCCAGCATAATATAAAACAGAAAATAATTGCGATGATAGAATAAAAGACTCTACGCCGCAACTCTTCCAAATGTGAGCCTAAAGGCATCCTGGCGTCTTCGATTTTCCCGTACTCTTCCTCTTTTATATCCACACAAAACCTTATTATTTCTCTGCGATGCTACTCGTTTTCTAATAAAATAAAGAGTTTCATAATACATCGATATTTCAGAAATTACAAGGAACAATTAACACCTCAATAAGTGCAATAGGTTGCTTTATTAAAAAGGAAAAGCCTTGAAAGATTTTTTTGTATATGTTAACATCCTACCTTTAAAATAGCGATTTTTGGTCTTTACTTTTATCTCAACCTTATTCATATTTTTAGTGAATTCCGAAGGAATCATTTATGGGCGTTGAATATCAGGGGAAATTAATCGGTACGGGCAGGACCTTTGGGATTATCGTGAGCCGATATAACGGTTTCATCACAAAACGTTTACTGGAAGGCGCGATTGATGGTCTTGTAAGGCATGGGGTAAAAGAAGAGGATATTGGCGTTTTTTGGGTACCCGGCGCTTACGAGATTCCCATTACCGCTCAAAAGGTTATACAAAGAGGAAAGTATGATGCCGTTATTTGCCTTGGAGCGATTATTCGCGGCGAAACGCCCCACTTTGATTTTGTAGCCAGCGAATCAGCGAAAGGCATTACGCAGATTGGTTTGTCCTCCGGAATACCGGTCATCTATGGAGTTATTACAACAGAAACGTTAGAGCAAGCAATTGACCGTGCTGGTGCGAAAACAGGAAATAAAGGCACAGAGGCCGCTTTATCGGCAATAGAAATGGTGAATCTCTTTGATCAAATATAAACCGGTGTAAAACCGGTAGCAAACATTATACGTTATCCCTTTTTCAACACTTCTCCCACCAGACGCCTCGATGTAAAAAAAGTACTGCATACTCAAGGAGTTCACAAAAGGATATTTCCCAAATGCTATAACCAGTTATTAAAACAAAAGTTATGAGTAAACATAGAAATCCCTGTTTGTAAGCCCTTACAGTATATTTTCATGCTGCCGCATGACGATTATTGATAATAATCCCGCATGTTCCCATTTGTGCAACTATTTATTTTCCCTTTATTTATCAAACTCAGAGACACATCATTATTCTTCATTAATTATGTTAATTTTTTTTATTTTGGTCTGAAAGTATTATATGCGCAACAGAACAATTGCCCGCGAGCTTGCCATTAAAGCGTTGTATCAGCTCGATTTACTCGGAGACAAAGCGGAAACGGAAATAGATGAATTCTGCCGGCAGAATGCGGAAAAACCTGATATATATAAGTTTGCCCTGTTGCTTGTCACGGGCTGCAGATCTCATGTAAAAGAGATCGATGAAAGAATTTCACTTTCCGCGGAAAACTGGGATTTGCACCGGATGGCCGTCATTGACAAGAACATCCTGAGACTTGGCGTGTATGAGTTGCTCTATAGAGATGACATCCCACCAAAGGTTTCTATTAATGAAGCAATAGAACTTGCCAAAAAATTCGGCGATAAAGATTCCGGGATGTTTGTTAATGGTATTTTAGATAAAGTATACAATTGGCTGAAAAACGGAAAACAGAAAGACACGATACAAGAGGAAAAAGCCCCTGATTTTGGCATTTCCGACTTACATATACACACAAATTTCTCCGATGGCACTGCAACGCCGGAAGAGGTTGTTGATGAAGCCATACGACTGGGTTTATCCGCAATTGCCATCACCGATCATGATACTATTCAGGGATTTTTGAGGGCAGACAAATACAATAAAGGGGGGAATTTGCAAATTATTCCCGCCATAGAAATTTCTGCATTTCTGGACCCTTCAGAAATACATATTTTAGGTTATTTTATTGATATTCATAATGATGCATTAATTGGATTAATGAAAAAGGCACGTGAGGACAGAATTGAACGTATTTACAAAATGATAGAAAAACTGCACGGGCTTCAGGTAGAGATCAATCCGGTTGAAGTGTTTGATCTTGCAGGGGAAGGTTCACCTGGACGTATGCATTTAGCAGAAGTAATCTGGCGCAACGGATATACCAGCACATTAGTGGATGCCTTTTATAAATACATTGGTGATAAAGCGCCCGCATATGTTCCCAAAAAAACCTTAACTCCACAAGAGGCAATAGAGCTGATAAGAGAAGCGAAAGGGGCTCCGGTGCTTGCCCATCCGGGACTTACACAACGGGATAATTTAATTGAGGACCTTGTAAGGTATGGTTTGCAGGGAATAGAAGTGTACTACCCTGCATATACTAAAGCTACCGTGGAGAAATACCTCAAACTCGCAAAAAAATATGACCTTGTGGCAACCGGCGGTTCCGACTTTCACGGAAAAAGAAAGGTTGACACTCCGATAGCAAAGATCTCTATACCGGGGAACCTTGTGAAACTGTTGAAACAGCGATGCCGCAATAATTGATTTTTTTTTAACATTTGAAAATACAAAAATACAAAAACAGGACAGGAATATATGGGAAAAACACAAAAGACTGAAGTAAAAAACGGCATTCAAAAGACCAAAAAGAGCCTTTGGTACCGCATCATAAACTACACCGTTGAACCGAGAAAAAAGGTTGTTATTGAAGAAGAAGGCACGATACGGCTGGTACCTTTTGATCAGGTGCCTGTGCTTGCGGAAAAAGCGGTGGTGGAAAAGCACGTTCCTGCTGAAACAGCCGTAGTGGAAAAAGCGCCTCCGGTGAAACCGGTTTTCGCCCCGCCTGAAATGTCCGTCCTGGAGAAAGCACCACCGGAAGAGCTTGTTGTTCCGGAAGAGATACCGGTTGTTGAGGAAATAAAAGAAAAACCCGTTATCAAAAAAGAACCTGTTGCTGTGCCGGGCAAGTTAAAAAAAGGGCTCGAAAAGACACGAGGCCGGTTTTGGCTGCGTTTAAAAGATTTTTTATCATTCAGACAAGGCATTGATGAATCAGCTCTTGAAGAATTGGAAGATATTCTCATTGGAGCGGATATAGGGGTGCGTCCGGTACAAAAACTTATCGAAGAAATACGCGAGGCATGGAAAGAGAAAGCAATTACCGAAACATCACAAATAAATGATTTTATCAAAGACCGCCTGAAGGACGGTTTGCATTCGTGGCAGACGGATATTCAATACGCAGATAAACGGCCTACCGTCATTATGGTAGTTGGCGTTAACGGGGTGGGCAAAACTACCTCCATCGCGAAGCTCGCGAGTTTTTTGATGAAGGAAGGCAAAAAGGTAATGCTTGCCGCAGGCGATACTTTCCGGGCAGCGGCAGTAGACCAACTGGATATCTGGTGCAAACGCATCGGGGCAGATATTGTAAAGCATCAAACGGGTTCTGACCCCGCCGCTGTCGCATACGACGCCATGGAAGCAAGCATCGCCCGTGGTGTTGATGTTTTAATCGTAGACACCGCAGGACGTCTCCATACCCACGATAATCTTATGAAAGAACTTATAAAAATAAAGAGGGTTATTAAAAAAAAAATACCCGATGCGCCGCATGAGGTATTACTGGTGCTCGACGCAACTACCGGACAAAATGCTATTTCACAGGCCAGGATGTTCAGGGAGGCCGTGGACGTCACCGGAATATTTCTGGCAAAACTGGACGGTACGGCAAAAGGCGGCATAGTGCTTGGCATGTGCAATGAAACAGAAATCCCTGTTAAATTTATCGGGCTTGGAGAACAGGCGGACGATATTGAAAGATTCAACCCGGACTTGTTTGTAGAAACCTTATTAGAACAATGACAAACGATACCATTTCCTTTAATATCTTCCGGTTTAATCCGGCCAGCGATAAGGAAGCATATTTCCAAAAATATGAAATACCGTTTACGAGAAAAGATCTCACTGTGCTGGAAGGGCTTGTTTACATTCAGCAGCATAGGGATGATTCTCTCGCCTTTCGGTCGTCCTGCCGTGCCGCCGTTTGTGGTTCATGCGCCATGCATATCAACGGGAAATACCGGCTTGCCTGTAATACTCTTATTTCCAAACTGAATACGAAGACGGTTACCATTCGCCCCCTCGCCCACATGGCAATACAAAAAGACCTCTTTGTCGATATGAAACCCTTTTGGGAAAAGTACGAGCAGATAAAACCATACCTCATGCCCGGAAGGCCATTGCCCTCTGAGTGGGAACAAATACAGAGTACGGATGAAAGATCAAAACTGAATGGGTTAATAGACTGCATATTGTGCGCATGCTGCCACTCTTCCTGTCCAATAACAGCGATGCACGAAGATTATCTGGGGCCAATGTCTTTTCTCAATATTGACAGATTTGTTTCCGACAGCCGGGACGGAGCACGGCAGGAACGGCTGGCTATTGTAAACAGTGAAAATGGCGTATGGCGCTGTCATTCTGTGTTCAATTGCCAGGAAGTATGCCCGAAAGACTTGAATCCTACTGGTTCTATCACAAGCTTGAAAAAAGAAATTGTAAAAGACAAGATAAGAAGTTGAACAACTTATAGCAAATGCTTCGCCCTTACACTTGTTGGAAATTTTCAAAATACTAAATTGTTATAAAAACTCTTTTTTGCAATGAACAGAAATTCAATGGACATGGAAAACAATATTCCCGTAAAACGTATTTGCGTATTTTGCGGGTCAAACAGCGGACAACGTCCCGCATATAAGGATGCGGCAAAAAAACTGGGAAAGGCACTAACCGCCCGCGGCATTGGGCTTGTATACGGAGGAGGCAGTGTCGGGCTCATGGGAGTTATTGCGGAAACCGTTATGCGCGAAAAGGGAGAGGTTATCGGGGTAATACCGAAGGCGCTTTTTTCCAGAGAAATTGTTCGCCGCGAAGTAACGGAATTTCACGAAGTTGCCAGCATGCACGAGAGAAAGACGCTGATGGTACAGTTATCCGACGCCTTTATCGCTATGCCGGGCGGATGTGGCACGATGGACGAATTTTTTGAGATTGTCACATGGTCGCAGTTGGAATTGCACGCAAAACCGATCGGCATACTTAACGTAGAAGGATATTTCGATCTGTTGCTGCAATTTATAGACCATATTATCAGAGAACGCTTCGCAAGACCGGAACATGGCCAGCTAATTCTGAGGTCGGACAACCCTGATGAACTTTTACAGATGCTTATTCAAAAAAAAACCCTTCCGCCGTCTGGTAAATTGATAGATTGGAAAGAGAGTTAAAAAAAAGAACTCTTGTAACATTTTAGTTTTTTGAAAAATTCCAATAATAGCGATGTTTTCCGCATAGTGTAAAGTGTAGGGGCGAAGCATTTGCTATAAATTATCATGAATGCGTTCATACCCAAACGGGCAAATGCTTCGCCCCTACTTTTTCAAAAATCTAACCTGTTGCAAACAAAGAGGTTTTGTTATGTGCCTTACCATTCCTGCAAAAGTACTATTCGTTGAAGATTCACCCGATAATTTGCCTGCAAGAAGAATTACTATTCGTGATTCAAAAGGCGAAAGATCGATAATCGCATTGCTTACTGACGTCCATGCCGGTGACTGGATTCTTTACGCCTCTGATACGGCGGTGGAAAAAATAAGCGAAGACGATGCGAGGGAAATACTGGATCTCCTTGAGCCTAAAAGTTATGTAGATATTTCGAAGCTCGATGCCGCATTTCTGGAGATACTCAAGGCTTGCCACACCAGAGAGCTTAAACGCGAAGAGATAATAAGGCTTCTCAGCACCAGCGAGGATGCGGAGATGACCGCCATGTTTTCAGAGGCAAATACCATAAGACAGGCAAGGATAAGGGATTTTTTCTGCATACACGGCATAGTAGAGTTTTCAAACTATTGCGTCAGGAACTGCCTATACTGCGGACTCAGAAGGGACTCAAAAAATGTCCGGCGTTACAGAATGACGCCGGATGAAATAGTAAATTCCGTGTATGACGCCGTAAACCACCGCGGATATAAACTTATAGTTCTCCAGTCGGGCGACGACTTATCCTATACCAACGAGATACTGTCCGGGATCATCAGAAAAATAAAGGAGAAGTGTAAGGTTTTTATATTTATGAGCGTTGGGGAACGAACGTCAGAAGGTTACAGAAAAATGAAAGATGCCGGGGCAAACGGCGTTCTGTTTCGTTTTGAAACTTCAAACAAGGCGCTCTATCATTCCCTTCACCCCGGCCAGTCATTCGATGATAGGATTGCGCTACTCATGGAAATGAAGAAGATGGGATATTTTATTGCCACAGGGTTTCTCATCGGGCTGCCCGGACAGACGGTTGAGGATATAGCGGATGATATAATAACTATTAAATCCATTGGCGCAAACATGGTGACCGCAGGCCCGTTTATACCCACAGACACCACTCCTATGGCTGTGCATCCGGCGGGTAGTGCGGCAATGACGCTTAAGGTAACGGCCGTTTCAAGATTGCTGATGCCAAAGGCAAAGATACCGGTCACTACCGCCCTTGAAACCATTGAAAATGAAGAAGGAAGACGGCTCGGACTCTCTTCAGGCGCAAATTCGCTTATGTTTAATCTGACGCCTGAGAAGTACAGGGGCGACTACAGGATATACCCAAATAAGTATCACGGGAAAGAAGAGATTTGGGAAAAATACGGACTTTATAAAGAAACACTTAGCTACAAGATGCTTGAGAAAAAGATGGCGGAGGCGTTTAAATAACCATATCGGCAACCACGGCGCTACATATACAGATTGAAGATTATTTAGAGATTGACAAATGAATGATATGGATACAAAGAAGGGTAAGCCTGTCGACTATTTACACGGCTTTAAAACATGACTAAAAAACAACTTGAAGACTATCTCTGGGGGGCAGCCAACATTCTGAGAGGAATGATTGATGCGGCTGATTTTAAGCAATACATTTTTCCATTACTGTTTTTCAAACGCATCTCTGATGTTTGGGATGAGGAATTTAGAAATGCTATGGAAGAACAGGAATTAAAAATTATCAAAAATCAGTGAAAGTTTTGTTTGACAAACTGAATTCAATTGGAATAGAAACAGGAAATAATTGAACTTGATAAATCAAATTGGAATGAAATAGCCATAGGTTTCATTGCAGATGAAATCAACGAAAAAGTTTTGTCACCTGCAAAATCTGGTTGTGAAAGATTTATAAGACCAGAGGATTTAGATGCAGGACAACTGTTTATTAAAAATTTCAGAAGCCCTGAAGATATAGGTTCGGGAAAATTATGTTATGAAGGAGACATAATTTTTGCGCGAAGAAACGTTTCAGTTTTTCAATTCAAAAGAAGATCTTCTGTTCTAACTTTTGATGCGGTTTGTTCAGATGAGTTAACTGTAATTCGGGAAAACGAAAAAATACTCACTAAAGGTTTTCTCAATTTAATTCTTAACACAACAAAACTTTGGGATACGCTATTTCTAAATCAGTCGGTTCTGTCTCAAATGGAAAGAGGATGAAAAGGCGAACTGAAAAGATTATTGCCGATTAGCTGTGTCATCTAAAAAGCTAAACAGGCAAAATGACAGAGCTGATTTGTCACAGATGATTGGCAAACGCCCTCAAGGCTTATGGAATCGAACCAATGGTATGGAGTAAAAGAGAGGGATATATAGAAAAACTTGTTGCTTAAGGAATAAATACCAATAATTTAGATGGAAAATAAAAGTTAAAACCAGTAGGAATTAATTGATAAATGAAGAAAGAGCCTTAAAGAACTGGTTATTGTTTTGAGATTATGAATCATGCAAAAAACATTTATAGACGAAGATAGATTTCAATCCTTGCTCACGAATACCCCCTCACCGTCGACGGCTATGCTGGCGGATGTTTTAAAAAAGGGCAGGGAGCTGAAAGGGCTTACCCCTGAAGAAGCGGCGATGTTGATAAACGTCATCGATCTGGAGTTAACCGAGGAGATATTTGACGCCGCCCGTTACATAAAAAATGCCGTATACGGCAGCAGACTAGTGTTCTTCGCCCCCCTCTATATCAGCAATTACTGTGTAAATGATTGCCTATACTGCGGCTTTCGTGCAGGTAACCCTGCAATGAGAAAAAAACTTACCATGGATGAGGTAAGAGAACAGACGGGCTGCCTCATAGAAATGGGACATAAGAGAGTCCTTCTTGAGGCAGGAGAGGATATCGGAAATAATCCGGTCGATTATATCCTTGATGCAATAGATGCCATCTATTCTGTGAGGAATGAAAAGGGTGAAATAAGAAGGGTCAATGTAAACATCGCCGCAACAACGGCTGAAAACTACAGAAGGCTCAAGGCCAAAGGCATAGGAACATACCAGCTATTCCAGGAGAGTTATCACAGACCTACCTACGAAAAAATCCACAATGGTCCCAAAAGTGATTACCAGAGACAGTTGTATGCCCTGGACAAAGCCTTTGAGGGCGGGATAGATGACGTAGGGATGGGCGTACTCTTCGGACTCTATGACTGGCGGTATGAGGTGCTGGGGCTGATATCCCATGCCGCTTACCTTTTTGAAACGTTCAGAACCGGCCCTCACACCATATCTGTACCAAGGCTCAGACCGGCCCATTCGGTTAATTTGAGACCCCCTTCCCCTGTAAGTGACAGCGATTTTCTGAGGCTCATAGCAATCCTTCGGATAGCCGTTCCTTATACAGGCATGATAATAACCACAAGGGAAAGTCCTGAGATCAGAGAGGCGGCATTCCGCATCGGGATTACGCAGGCCAGCGCCGCCTCAAGCACTACGCCAGGCGGATTGGGGAAGGGAAGGCCAAAAGGGGCTGGACAGTTTGAGCTGTCGGACAACAGGAGTCTGGAAGAAATAACCGTGAGCGCCATGAAGGAGGGCTTCATGCCCAGTTTTTGCACTGCCTGTTACCGCAGGGGCAGGACAGGCGCGGTGTTTATGGAACTTGCAAGACCGGGAGATATCCAGGAATTCTGCGGGCCTAATAGCATACTTACACTTATGGAATATATGGAAGATAACGCGTCTCCGGAAAGCAGACATTTAGGGCTGGAGATAATAAATAAGACACTGGATGCAATAGAGAACGCTTCTATAAAAAAGCAGACAGAGGATAAGCTTGCAAGGATAAGAAACGGGGAGAGAGATCTGTTTTTTTAACCGGGATCAAAACATCTGATGAGTTCGCCCGGTTCCGGAAAAGACCTCTATTGTTGAAAAAATCGCAGAACTTCTCAAAGACAGGGTGAATATAGCCGTTATAGAGGGCGATATTCAAACCGACCTGGATACTCAAAGGATAGCAAAACATGGTGTGCCCTGCTGAATATGACCTTGGCGAGGATATCAAGGTGGTGGTAATGAGTGTGACGGAGGGTGACGATAAACCGCTTAAATATCCCGCCCTCTTCAGAGTAGCCCGGCACCTTCTGATAAACAAGGTGGACCTTCTTGCGTATACTAATTTCGATATGGAAAAGGCAAAGCGAAACGCATTGGCAATTAATCCGGAATTAAATATAGTCAAACAAATCAGGTTTTCGAAATTTGCTCGCCAATAATTTGAAAATTTTCAGTTAAAAGAGTAGACAATTCATCTGTATACTCGTTAATATTTTTGAAAAAACTTAAACATTTGTTTTTAA
>NZ_CAADGZ010000115.1:0-10994 GCF_900696675.1 uncultured Candidatus Kuenenia sp.
CTGCATTGCCTCTCCTTTTGGGTTAAGATGCTTTCTTGATAAAAAACATCTTACTCCCTTTGGGATGGCAATGCACCTTTTCTCTTACTAATCCTTACTTATTACCCACAGATTCTGCGGACGAGCCAGAAAAATAAGTATATGAAAAGCATTGGGATGGAAATATAACGGTCATCTCGAAGATTGACTACCAGTAAAACTGGCTTATTGAGAACTCTTGCAGCTTGTTCCATTATATCGCTAAGATTCCGAAAATCTTCTTTTGTGGAAAATATGTGCTCGTCAAAGTAGGGAATTGAGAAGAAATCTCGTGTAGTTGCTTTAGCAACCGTATCTTGAAGTTCTAGTTCGAAGTCTTTTACTTTGATTTTTTTTACTTTGTCGAGAAGATTTGGAAAGAGAACGAAGAACAGAACAAAAACTGATAACCAGACCATGGTAAGAGCTGGTGTAGTCGCTATGGGTAATGGGGCTACGATAGAAATAAAAGCAAACCAAGCACTCGCCATTATAGTAGAAACTAATAAAAATGTTGCAATTCTTCGTAATACATATTTATTAAATAATGAAAACGTCTGTTCTTTTAATTTAAGAAATCCATTTGATATTTTCGAATGAGATTTTTTTATTGCTGCAGAAGAACGTAAGATAGCCTTTAAAATAGCAACTTTTTCTAAATGTGATTTTGCATTACAGAATTAATTATATGCTGGAAAATTTCTGTTTATGTGGGGTTGCCTCAATAGCGCATTTATTAGTATCTTGGCTTCTTGTGCCCATATACTTTGCGCATTGATGTCATCTTCTCTAAGTTTTTCGCCTTCCTTTAATAACTTTTTAAGACGGTTCTTAATTTTTTTCATTTCTCCCTATTGAGTATTTAGCGTATGATTATTCGATCTGTAGAAAATATGCCATCTATATCACAATATGTCTTAACTTTCACAGAGATTTCCATAAGTACCGGTTTTTCTCAAAGCTTTCACCAGCATACGAATATAAGAATTGGTAATACCCAACCTGAAACCCGAATAAACAGGAAGAGTAACTAATCGTCAATCTTACAAAGTAATAGCATTGGCAGGTTGAAGTACAACTCGAAGAGAAAGCGAAGCGCATGTATAAAGCATCCCAACATTTCCATAAATGCTGTAAATGTTTACGTCGGGTTTCACTTCTCTCAACCCAAACTACCATCCCTCATTTTCTCCCCTTTGCCACAATATTATAGGATGCCCAGCCAGATTCTCTGTCTGGGATTATAGTACTATATGTTTTGTGTTCTAAGTACATAATATAAAAATCTTTATAAAAGAGGGAACGCAACTCATCTTCTGTGAAAAAGTGTACTGTTCCGGTGTTTTTAAAGGTTCCAATCGGGATATCAATCCTTGTGTTAGGCTCAACTTCTACACCATATTTTGAGAAAGGGTGGATGGTGGAATACCAATCTATTCCAATATACATTCCGCCGCTCTTCAGGATAGATGCTGATTTTTCTATTGCCTTTTTTACTCCATACATTCTATTGCATGTAATTGCTCCCCGATCTATTATTAAATCAAAGGTACTTTCTTCATACGGAATGAGAGAGGTAAAATCTCCTGCAATCACTTCTATATTATCACCAAATTTATGTTTCATATATTTTACTGCTGTTTCTGATCCCTCAATTGCATGATACTCAAAGCCTTTATCTAAAAAGAATGGGATATTTGCACCAACACCGGGACCAAGTTCGAGAACTTTTACTTTATGATCATATTTTTTGGGATTTGCATGGCGCATTACAAGCGCCACTAGGTCACTCCAAGGATACTGTGAAAAGTGTGACCCAGCAGCAAACTGTGCTTCCCATTCCTTTGAAAATGTCATAAAATGCCTTCCTCTCCCATCAGGATGTTTTTTGACGTATCCCCACAATTCATCAATAGGTCAATAGCAGACATAAAGGACTCAAACCGCTCATACGTTTGTGGATAAACAGGGTGCTTATAATCATGATACAATACCTTTATTCCACTGGCTTCAAACAAGTTCTCACGAATATAAGTCCTGCCGAAAGGTCCGGATATATATGTATCTGCACCAGCAGCTTTACATAAATTCAGCAAAAACTCATCTTTCTGGCCTGAAACGTTCATCTCAGAGCTGGAAAGAAGAGGTGTCTTAATTTGTAAGGCATCAAGTAGATATCGGGTTGTTTCATTTGCCACTTCAGTGAGTAGTTTCCATTTCCGGCTATATAAATCCATGAGATATGTTTCATGTCTTTTAAAAAAAAGGGCTTTTGAATAATTATGTCGTATAACACTTAGATGTTTTTCTCTCCATCTCTGATTATTCTCAACCTCAATGTGATTAAGGTAAAGATTTCCGAACTTGCCCTTGGTCTTTAATGGAACAGTAATCCATTGCCAACCATCTTTGGTACGTATCTTGTTACGGTTTGCAAATTTTGTCCTGCTGTTAAGGTCTATCTGCACATTATCCAGTATAATAAGCATATCACTTATAGCTACCCGATGAAACCATCCAAGCCATGGCCAGTAAGCAGGTTGCATTATTGTCAATCTCACTTGCCATGCTCCGGTAGTTCTATTCCCATCTCTTTTATAAAGTTCACAGCGCTAAACCATATCTCTCCATGAATAGATGTTTTCAGTAAATTAAGATAGCCATTTTTTAGTCTCAGGGTAACAGCGTCACCTTTGTTATCGATATTCGTTGAACATATGCCTTCATTAACAAAAAACTTCTGCCTGTCCAAATTGATATAAGGGAGGGCATATGGCTTAACAAAAGCCCTTAGTTTTCTTGTACATTCTTCTACAGTATCTATTCCTATGCGAAGCTCTCTGTATTGTTCCACATCAATGCTATGGCCGCTATTCATCATTGGTCTTCCTTCAAAACCTTTCAATGCAAGTTCGGTTGCTTTAATAATATCTGATGGCTGAGAAAATATCATAGTCCTCATAATGTCAACAGATGTTTCCTGACCTGAAAGAGAAATTTCCCTCTGAAGTAGAATATTTCCACAATCCATTTCAGAAGACATATAATGAATAGTGTAGCCTGTTTTTTGTTTCCCCTCCAGTATACACTGCATAACAGGATACCGCCCTTTATAGTCCGGCAAGAGAGAGCTATGAAGGTTTATTGCTTTGTAGTTTTTAAGAACATGCTCCGGCAATAGATAAAGGAAATTATTGGAAACTAACAGATCGGGTTTATATACATTAAGCACCTCAAGAAAATCATGTCCCTTTACTATTTTGCCATCAGCGTAGTGCAAATTATGAATCTCACAGTATTCTTTCAGAACATCGCCCCTTTTATCTCCTAAGCAAATTGGTACGTTATAACCTTCGCGAATTAGTCTTAAAAGAGATAATACACCCTCCTCAAAGTTCCCTAAAAAAATTATTCTTCTATTTTGTGACATCAATCTAGGTGTTCAAGTAATATTAAGTTATTTTTATTAATGTTTGTTTTTAGCCTTCTGCCTAATATATAAGGGGCAAATTTCGGCGCAATACCTGTCCCCGGTCTCTTATATGCAATGTCTGTTTCTGTGAGACGGAGACCTTTTTTAAGGTTTCTTACAGCAACAAGACTTCTTCTGCATATTTTTCTCATATCTGTCTCTTTTGTAGTTGGAATCAATTCTGGGGAACCCAGTGCTTTTTCTATGAATCTGATTGATTTGACAAGTTCTTTAAGTTCCTGCGGGTCGGCGGAGAACCAGTGATCCGGCCCTTTAAGGTTTTTATCAAGAGTGAAGTGTTTTTCTATAACCGTCGCCCCTGACGCAACAGCACCAACAGAGGCAGTTATTCCTATGGAATGATCAGAAAAACCAATAGTAACTCCAAATGAATCTTTTATTGCTCCCATCTTTTTCAAATTTATCTCTTCTGCGTCTGCGGGATACGAGGAAACACAATGTAAAACAATAATGCTATCGTTTCCTACGTTTCTTATAGTATTAACCGCATCTTCAATTTCAGAAGCGTATGCCATACCTGCGGATATAATCATAGGTATTCTTTTAGATGCATAATACTTCAATAGAATAAGGTTAGTCAGATCATCTGCACCGACTTTGATAATAGAAAGATTCGTTAACCCAAGGATTAAATCAAGATCGGATGCATTCTGTGGCGTAGTGAGAAATACGATATTCTTAGATTTACAGTGAGCAATTATTTCTTTCCACTGTTTTTTAGGGAACTCATAGCGCTTAAACATTTCAAACATGGATTCAACAACCTTTTTGCCCTGAGAATAATATGTATATGTTTCATCAGGATTTGCTATAAACTCATCTGCCTTGAATGTCTGAAATTTTATAGCATCAGCGCCACATTCCTTTGCAACTTCAATCATTTTCTTAGCAATATCAATGTCACCGTTATGGTTTATCCCCGCTTCGGCAATAATAAAGGGCGGGCAACCATCACCTATACATTTTTTATTGCCAATTTTAATCTTCATTGCCATAATGCCTCAACCACTCTTTCTGTCCCCATACCATCAACAATTGCCTGGCATCTGTTATTGAGTTCTTCCCGTAAAGATTTATTAGCAATGAGTTTTTGTAAAATACTAACAATATCCAGGTAATTGTTTTGCACTATCCAACCTAAAGACATTACCATGCCTTCTCTGTTTAACGAATTTACTATATTCTCCTGGTTGTCCGTAGTTATACATAACACAGAAGGTACGCCCATAAAAAGAAGCTCCCATGTAGTTGTGCCACCTGCCGAGATTGCTACATCAGCCCATTGCATAAGGGCAGGCATGTCTTGTGAGTCATAAATAATTTCTATGTTGTGTTTACTTTTATCTGCAATGGCTTTTACCGAATTGAGATGAGGATTGTTGGCGCCAATTGGAACTTTTATGCAAAGCGATACATCCAATAGATTCAATGCATCAAGCATCTTTGCAGTATGGTTTTCGGCATCGGAGCCACCCATCGTAACAAGGATATTTTCCACTTTATTCTTAATTTCTTTTTTATACCCTCTATAATTGAAAAATTCGCTTCTCAGCATAACGTAATCAGTTCCAAGCAGAAATTTTGTTTGAGGTAATGCGTTATATTTAAATTTATCTGCGCCAAAATTCTGATTTAAGATTATATCCGCATAATATTTATCAAGATGAGCATAATCATCTATAACAAGCAGTTTGATACCGCATTCAGATACGCCTTTCTTATATGCAGTATCAAATTGATAACCGTCAAGAACAACACAGTCGGGGGATTCGGCATCAATAATGTCTATCGTTTCTTTTAAACTGCTATGCCTGCTCAATTCATAAACTTTACAACTGTTTTGTCTTATTCTTTCCAGTATTTTTTTAGTGTCGCAGTGCGTTACCCATGCTATTTCCCCACCCTGTTTCTTCCATGAATGGGCTAAAGCTAAACATCTCATGACATGGCCAGTGCCAATATCCCGCGTAGCGTCTGCTCTAATCAACATCTTTGCATTCATGCAAAATTTTATTTAGTACCAACCTTCATAATAAACTCTGCAAACTTCAGATCAATTTCATTGTCAATATCAATAGACCTTTCCCATGGCATTGTGTATGAAACCATTGGATAGAAATGGTAATTTTTTTGCATCTTAAACTCGGTAATATCAAGTATTGTCACCGCCCCATTACAGATATATGCCTTTGGCATCTCCTGGCTTTTTAGATTTATAAGCTTAGGGAAATAAGGGCTGAGATAGCCTTTGCCGTCCACTTTTAATGCAGCAAAAGGTGTGTGCATATACTCTGATATACTCATGAGAACCTTAGCATCTGACCGAGCAAAATTATTAAGTGCAGATATAATATCTACGTCAGTTCTTAAAGGTGATGTAGGAAGCAAAATGAAAAGGGTCTTATAAAATTTTCCTATCCCTTCCAGATAGTTAATCATATGCAAACAGACATCAACTACACCGGCAGGATCTTTAGAAAGCTCTTCAGGCCGCATATAAGGAACAATTGCTCCATAATTTTCGGCCATTCTTTTAATCGCATCATCCTCCGTAGAAACAAATATCTCTTTAAAAATATCTGCTTTTTTAGCGGCATCAATAGCGTACTCAATCAAAGGTTTTCCGTTTAGCATAGCTATATTTTTTCTTTTTAACCTATTGGAAGTACCTTTTGCGGGGATAATACAAAGAAATTCCTCACTTAACATATATCCTCCCACCTAAGCATCTCATCCTTGCCGACTTTTCTCTTTAATCTCTTTCCTATCACATAATTAATCTCATCAGGGCCTATGCCATAACCTGGTCTCCTGAAGTCAATATTTTCAATCCTTAGAACATTTCCCGCGTCCATTTCCTTTGTTAAGAATATGCTCCTTCTTACTTTCAGTCTTCCCTTTTTTGCCTCATCAGGTATTGTCCTTCGGAAAGTTCCTAACGCAATCTCAAGTTCTCTTATGGAGCTTACAAATCTTCTAACTTCATGAGGTTCAAGTGAGAACATATGCTCACAGCTTCTTATTGTTCTGTCTGTAGTAATAGTTTTTTCTACAAGGTTGGCGCCAAGAGCTACAGCAGCAATATCCATTTCCCAACCCGGTGTATGGTCTGAAAAGGCAACGGCATATTCACTAAACATTGTCTTAAGAGTGGTGATCATTCTAAGGTGTATGCTTTCGAGCCTGGCAGGATAACCTGTCGGACAAAGATGTATAAGAATATTTTTATTGCCCTCGGATTCAATAGCGCCAATAGCTCTTTCAATTTCCCATAAATCTGAACTGCCCGTGTCCATTTGTATGTTTACACCTTTTCTAGCAACATGTCTGATAATTGGAAGATGATTAATATCGCCGGAAGCAATTTTTATTGAAGGTGTTTCTAGTTCATCAACAAGAAAATCAACTTCCTCTGGGAAAACAGCAGTTGAAATAAATATAATCTTCTTTTTATCACAATGCAGTTTAAGCGCCTTCCATTCATCCTTGGTAAGTACCCGTCTTTTCAATATGTCGTAAAGAGGCTCTCCTACCGTATCCGTTATATTTTTAACCTTATCAGAAAGGACTTTATAAGAGAAGATTACATCCTTCTCTCCCATCAGCCTTTCAACATCAAGCATCTGGAATTTTATAGCGTCTACTCCTGTACCAGCAGAGATATCTACAAGCTTTTTTGCAGATTCAAGACCTGTGTGCGTCGGACCTGCCTCAAGCACTATGTAGGCTGGTTGCCCATCTCCGATTATTTTCCCAGCAATTTCAGCAGACATTCCATATTCTCCTTTATTGTATTTGCCTCAAATCTTCATAAAAAACTTGCTATTTGCTTGAGCTACTTTTCGTACAAAAACATCTGATCTACAAGATTATTATCATCAAGATAGATATATTTCTTTTCCTTTATTAGCTTGAGGCCTGAAAAAGCATCTTTATATAGTTTTGCAAAATCAGTTTTCCATAACAGATTTTTATGCTCTCTGTAGAGCACTTCCTGATAACTTTCTGCATAATATTCGAAACCCCAAATATATTTCCCAGAGCATTTGTGTATATTTAAAATAGCCTTCTGTATATCGGCGGGATGTATATGTATTAGAACACCTGAGGTAAAAACCATATCAAAAAAACCATCCCTGAAAGGAATGTCCAATGCACTGCCTTTGATAAAACTTATACCTTTTGTTTCTGTCCTTTTTTTGGCAATTTCAAATGCATAGTCGGATAATTCAATACCATAGAGTTTTTTGAATCCCATATCTGCAAGCAGAATAAGCTGATTACCAACGTTACAACCCACCTCCAAAACTACAATATCTTTATCAAGGTCAGATAGAAATTCTTCATTCATCTGTTGTCTTGTAATACCAAAGTTTTTCTTATAAATGGCCTCCATTTCGAATATATTGGACATATTCCTGTCAGTGTATTCATGACCGAATACACCAGCCCACCGGGCAATCTGATAACTCAAGCTTTCCTCCCTATTTTTTATCGTTTTGGAATGCTTCTACAACAATCTTCGTTAAACGTAAAGCATCTGTTTCGCTAAGACCGTGATGCAAGGGGATGCTAAGTTGTCTTTTATAAAACAACTCTGCATCTGGACAAATACCTTCATCATAGCCGGTTCTTCTATAAAAGGGATGGAGATAAACAGGGATGTAGTGTACCTGTACTCCAAGTCCTTTTCCTTTCAATCTTTCGAAAATTTTTGCCTTCTGTCCTATATATTTTCCCCTCAGTTTTACCGCATAAAGATGCAAACTTGAATTAACATAATCTTTCTCCACAGGAATATCAAAATAAGGATTTTGGGTAAATTCCTTATTATATATGTCTCGTATGTTTCTTCTTACCCTTATAAATGAATCAAGTTTGTTAAGTTGAGATATGCCTAACGCTGCCTGAATATCGGTCATACGATAATTATAGCCCATGCACTGCATCTCATAGTACCATTCGCCATGAGGTTCATTAATAAAGTCTGTTCTGGTAATACCATGGCTCCTGAACATCAACATTTTTTTATAGAAATCTTCGTTGTTTGTTAGCACTGCTCCGCCTTCCCCGGTGGTTATAGACTTAACGGGGTGGAAACTGAAGATAGTCATGTCTGAGTGGGTACAACTACCAACCTTTACCCATTTTTCATTGCCATCATTATCTTTTATCTTGTACTGTGCACCGAGGGCATGGCAGGCATCCTCAATAACAACAATCCTATTCTTATCAGCTATTGAGTGTATCTGTTCCATATCAGAAGGATGTCCGCCAAAGTGAACCGGAACAATGGCTTTTGTCCTTGCGGTAATAGCGCTTTGTATTTTTCGTGTATCTATATTGCCGGTATCCGGCTCTACATCCACAAAAATCGGTCTTGCGCCCATATAGATGGCTGCATTTGCGGTTGCTGCAAAGGTGATGGGACTTGTTATTATTTCATCACCAGGACTTATACCAGCAGCAAAATAAGCTGCGTGCAGGGCTGCGGTGCCACTGGAAACGGCTACGGCAAACTTTGCCCCACAGTAATCAGCAAGTAGCTCTTCAAATTCTTTAATTTTTGGTCCCTGTGTTAACCAGTCAGAACGGAGCGCAAAACATACCGAAGCTATATCTTTTTCATCAATTGCTTGACGGCTATAAGGAATATGTTTTTGTATTGCATTAATCTGGTGCCCAATTTTTAGTTGACGCAACAATGCTGTATCTATCTCATCTAAATATTTCTGCATTAGGTAACCCAACCTGTAAAAAAGCCTGCTTTTTTTAATGGTTGCCATTCTATGGGTTAGAATTAAGGATTCTTTTTTTAAACCTGTCTTTATAAAATCTTTATCTTCAGGGGAGACAAGAATGGCATTCGCTTTGTTCTCTCTTTCAGTTACAGATGATATAGCCATTACCGTCACATCATTGCATCCTTTTTCCTCAAATAGAACAACTACAGGACGTATATTTGCGCCTTTAAAGCTGGTAAAGGGGAATTCGGCCAGATATATGCTACCTTTTTGGAAGGTATCTTCTGTAATCTTCATATATATCCTCTTCAGAGTTGTGCCATTCAAACCAATCTTTATCGGCAGCTTTCATAATCTCTTCGGTAGAAAGCTCTTTATTAGTATCTGACTCTATAATTATTATTTTTACCCTTTTCCCTTTTATTGCGGGTATCTTTTTATGAAAATCTAAAGACCCATCGCTTTTAACCATGATTTCATATTTATATGTATGCATTTTTAAACTCCTCTATTTTATATCCTTTATAATTTCACCCATTTCCTGAATTGTTAAAAACCATTTATTTGTCCCCGAATTATATTCAAAATCTTCCGGAACAGGCACTCCATGATTATTTTTATAACGCCGTTCAAAAAATTTAAACGTGGGCTGGATCATATAATAGTCCTTAAACTCCAATGTCCTTATAGCTTCGTCTTTAGAGATCATGACCTCGTGTAGTTTTTCACCCGGACGAATACCAACAACTTTTATTTCGCCATCCGGGGCTATTGAATTAGCGAGGTCCATTATATTCATACTTGGAAGTTTTGGCACAAATAATTCACCACCTACCATATGTTCAAGGCATTCCAGGACAAAATCAACACCTTGCTCAATGGTAATCCAGAATCGTGTCATGCGGGAGTCGGTAATGGATAATACACCTGTTTCCTTTTGTTTTAAAAAGAGCGGTATAACGCTTCCCCTGCTTCCGATTACATTTCCGTAACGAACGGTACTGAAGGATGTTTCATTTAGCCCAACATAAGAATTTCCTGCTATGAATAGTTTTTCAGAACACAGCTTTGTTGCTCCGTAGAGATTTATAGGACTAACAGCCTTATCTGTACTTAGCGCAAGAACTTTTTTTACTCCCTGGTCAATTGCCGTGTTAATAATATTTTCTGCACCAAAGACGTTGGTTCTTATTGCCTCGAAAGGATTATATTCTGCGACGGGAACCTGCTTTAAGGCCGCCGCATGAATTACATAATCAACCCCACGAAAAGAGCGTGACAACCGTTCTTTATCGCGCACATCTCCAATAAAGTAGCGCATGCAAGGATATTCCCTGACAGGGAAGATTTGCGTCATCTCAAACTGCTTCAGTTCGTCTCTGCTAAAAATAATTAATTTCTTAGGCTTATATTTTTTGAGGATAATTTCTGTACATTTTTTCCCAAATGTACCGGTTCCACCGGTAATTAGTATTACTTTATTGTCTAACATTAATAATATCCCCGTTTGCTACATTCAAATAAATCTAAAATCTATTTTTCGAAAAAACATCCCAGGTAGGGGCGAAGCATTTGCCTGCATATAAGCTAATCTTTACCCACAAATTTCAATAGCACCGTAGTTGTACGGCCAATTGAGCTGAAGGCTAAGTGGTGTAAAGTTCGTAAGCAACTTCAATATCAGCCAAACGTGACATGCCTCGCCAAAGTACTTCACTTCCGGGATGGCCATCACCACG
>NZ_CAADGZ010000116.1:0-10986 GCF_900696675.1 uncultured Candidatus Kuenenia sp.
CATCGTCATGGTAGATTCCAACTCCTCTTTCCCAGATGCTGTCTATCTGCTAAAATCCGTTTTACCTCAATATATTAATTCCACTTAATCTGAGAATTCCAGGTTCATTTATTGTGGGGCTTAGCAGTTAGCGCAGATGGTGAACCTGAATCTTACAGCCCGAAACCTTTCGAACATAGAAATTCCGATCAAGGTTAGATGCTGGGTAACCTCTCAATAAGTTGAGGTTTTTATAATAGTTTCTACAGTCTACAGCCTACAGTCTACAGTCTGCAATTTGCCGATTGCCGATTGCCGATTGCTGACAGCACAGTATTCCCTATTAATGAAGTAAGGGGGGGGTGTTTACCTCAACTTATTGAGAAGTTACGATGCCAGAAGAGGTGGAACTTTTTGAAGAACAGCCTGCCGATACTATATGAATGCCAGTGTAAGAAAGCAAATGAAAAATAGAGGGACGAAGGAGGAGAGAACAGGAGGTGGGAGAGGGATCCGTTAACTTTGCAGAATGAGTCTGTTTTTCGTTTCATCGCGTAATAAGCTTTGCAAAAATATGCCAATCCCTTTCGTCCAACATTTTAAATGTTTCGTTGTTAATATACCTACACTTCAATGCAAACTCCAACCCTGTTTATGTTTCTGCCGCTTCTTATTCTGCAAGCGGTTAATTTATTAACAAATACCGCCTTATATCTACATTTTATCACGCCTTCAGCAAGATTAACGCATGCTGACCCTGAAGACCTGCTGTGTAGGGGGGATTAAGCGGCAGCGAATCCACCACAATAAAGACAGGGAATCCCAGCTATATCATATACACTTCTTTAGGGTAATTCTCTTGTCCTGAATTTATAGACTTTTATAACAACAAATGATTCATGGTCACACCTGAGTAGTACCGTACTCTGAATGAAACAAAATCAAAAACCATTGGACAGAATAAAAACAAAAAACCCTCCCGCATGCCTTGATAATACGACCGGAATAAAGACTCTTTGTAAGGAACGAAAATATATCAAAACACTTGAAAAGGTTATGGGAAAATCATGACATGTTAGCGATTATTCTGTCTGCGAACTCTGAACATTTCAGCAATTGAGCGCCGTCCATTTGCCGTTCCAAATCATAGGTTACCGTTTTTTGCCGAATGGTTTTTTCTAATGCCGTTATAATTAACATTGCCGCTTTATCCCATCCAAGGTGTTCAAACATCATAACTCCTGATAAAATTACTGAGCCTGGATTAACAATATCCTTTCCGGCATATTTTGGCGCAGTACCATGTGTCGCTTCGAAGATTGCCGCATTATCGCCAATATTGGCGCCCGGCGCCATGCCTAATCCGCCAACCTGTGCCGCGCAGGCATCGGAGATATAATCGCCGTTTAAATTCGGAGTGGCAATAACACTATATTCATCTGGCCGAAGGAGTACTTGCTGGAACATTGCATCTGCAATTCTATCTTTTATCACTACCTTGTTTTTGGGTGCTTTACCGTTATATTTTTTTTGTACTTCTTCTTCAGTTATTACCGATTTAGAGAATTCTTCTCTGGCGACTTCATATCCCCATTCACAAAAGGCGCCCTCAGTGTACTTCATGATGTTGCCTTTATGCATCAGGGTTACACTGCATAGCTTTTTATCAATGGCATACTGAATTGCACGCCTTACTAACCTCTTTGTGCCTGTCACACTTATCGGCTTAATGCCAATGCCGGAATCTTTTCTGATTTTTACCCGGAACTCTTTTTCTATAAAGGCGATGAGTTTTTTTGCATCGGGAGACCCTTTTTTGTATTCGATACCCGCATAAACATCCTCGGTGTTTTCACGAAAAATGATGACGTTTAATTTTTCCGGTGATTTAACAGGACTGGGAACACCTTCAAAATAGCGGACAGGACGGACACAGGCATATAAATCGAGTTCCTGGCGAAGTGTGACATTGAGGCTTCGGATTCCACCTCCAACGGGTGTCGTAAGAGGCCCCTTGATTGCTACCTTGTATTTTTTTATTGCTTTTAAGGTTTCTCCGGGCAACCATTCACCACATTCGTTAAAGGCCTTTTCTCCTGCCAGTACTTCCAACCAGTGAACCCTTTTTTTGTTTTTATAGGCAATGCTTACTGCCGCATCAAACACCCGTACCGAAGCGTTCCAGATATCAGGGCCTGTGCCGTCTCCGCTGATAAACGGAATAATAGGATCATTCGGTACAACCAAATGAGTTTTTTCTTTTGTTATAGCGCTACCTTCCTTTGACAGTTTTTGTGTTTTTGTTACCAAGACGAACCCTCCTGTAAATTTGTTCAGTTTTGCAGCAGTTTATAAAAGGCTTTATAGTACATTCATAAGAAGATAAATTCAATTTAATAGTAACAGGAATTTAGTAAGGCGTCTTGTTATGGGTTCATTGCTTAAATGTTCCTTGCGTGGCTGTATTTTTATGGTACTGATATCCCTGAGACAACCCCGATATTCATTCATAGTTATTTTTTTAATTTTAATAAAGACTTAACGGGTTGTGCCTGCAAGAAATATTGTATAAATTGGATATTTTGGGCATAAGATGTGTGGATAGCTTTTTTTACCTATTAAGGAAATAATATTATTGACAATGTAATTTGTGTCTGCTACCATGATTCACCTTTAGGTGTGCAGTAGATTAAGGTATTTTTAGGGCTTTACAGAGAAAATATTATAAGGAGGACTAGGTTGAACGACGAAGAGATTGAAAAAGGTGTAACCTCAATAGTTGCAGAGGTTACAGAGCTGGATGAAAAAGAGATCTGGGAGAAAAGGGATGCGAATTTTTTTCAGGACCTTGAAATTGATTCTCTTCTGGCGCTTGAGATTTTAGCGCTTATAGAAAAAAAATTTAAAGTGCAAATTCCAGAAGAAAAACTTGTAGATATTACTTCTTTGAGCGCCACGATTGGTTTAACAAAATCGGTTTTGGCAGAGAGTGGGAAGTAAATTGGTTATTCGAAAATCATTGTGCAATGAAAGAAAGAGATATTCAACATGATACTTTTTGAGGAAATACGATCTCTTCTTCCTCAAAAATATCCTTTCATATTTATTGATAGAGCGATTGAGTTTGAAGAAAGCAAGAGAATCGTATGCGTAAAAAACATTTCCGGTAATGAACCTGTCTTTGTAGGACATTTCCCTGATTTTGCCATAATGCCTGGTGTTTTAATCATTGAGGCGATGGCGCAAGCTTCAATAATCTTGTTCAGAAAGAGTCTTCCTTCCAGAAACGATGAAGATGCTGTTTTTTTATTGGCATCAGTCAATAATGCCAGATTTACAAAACCCGTCGTTCCCGGTGATCAGCTTACCATAGAAGTGATTGTTGAAAAGATTGTTTCAAGAGGTGCTATAGTTCAGTCTGTTGTGAAAGTTCAGGAAAAGGTCGTTGCTAAAGCAGCTTTGACTTTTGGTATTGTGGAAAAGAGTTCGTTGGTTTAATTAAAATAGCATTAATATATGGATAAACGAGTCGTTATAACTGGTGTTGGGATGATAACTCCCATTGGTTCGGGGAAAGATGTTTTTTGGAACGCCCTTACCGCCGGGGAATCGGGCGTATCTGAAGTGTCATGTATAGATACTTCAGGATACAGAGTACACAAAGGGTGCGAGGTCAAGAATTTTAATTATTCAGATTATATTAAAAATGGTGTCTTAAAAGAGATAGGCAAGGGTTCGCAATTTGCTATAGCGGCTACGAAACTTGCGTTAGATGATGCTAAAATGGATTTGTCTAAAATTGAATTGGAACGAATGGGGGTGTCTGTCGGGACAACTGCCGGTGAAATACAAATCTTAGAGAAAGTAAATTATATCAGACATAGAGACGGGGAGGACAAAGTAGCCCCTGATTTGTTTTTAATGCATCCCTGTAACAATATCCCTGCTAACATTGCAATTGAATTTGGTTTGAAAGGCCCCAATACGATAATACCCACTGCGTGTGCAGCGGGGAATTATGCTATTGGTTATGCTTACGATTTAATTAGATTTGGAAGAGTAGATGTTATGGTTGCGGGGGGTTCTGATCCTTTTTCGAAAGTGGCTTTTACCGGTTTTGCCCGTTTAGGTGCTATAGCGCCAGAAATTTGTCAGCCTTTTGATAAAAATAGAAAGGGCATGATGGTTGGTGAAGGTGCGGGAATGCTTGTTTTGGAGTCGCTGGAGTCTGCGGAGAAAAGAAACGCTAATGTTTATGCTGAGATTATTGGTTACGGTTTGAGTTGCGATGCTTACCATATTACCATACCACATCCGGATGGCGAAGGTGTTATTTCTGCAATGATAAAAGCATTAAAGAGCGCAAACCTCAGGCCTGAAGATGTTCAATACATAAGCGCTCATGGTACCGGCACTCCTGCAAATGATAAGGCGGAAACTATTTCAATAAAAAAGGTCTTTGGAGAAAAACCTGAACATCTGGCAATTAGTTCAATAAAATCGATGATAGGGCATACAATGGGTGCTGCCAGTGTTATAGAAGCAATTGCTTGCGCCTTAGCGGTGCAAAACGACATTATTCCTCCTACTATAAATTATGTTACGCCTGATCCTGAATGTGATTTGGATTATGTGCCCAATGTCATGAGAAAACAAGAGGTAAACATTGCGTTGAACAATGCTCATGCCTTTGGGGGCAATAACAGTTGTCTGGTAATAAAGAAATTTACCAATTAGAATGTTTGTAAAGAAAATTTATTTTAAAAATAATTGAAATAATTATATTTAAGAACGATATTTCCAAAGTTGAAGCGTATAAAATAAGAGGTTTATAAATGGGCGATACGAGGATTGTAATTACAGGAATATCTGTCATCTCCCCTCTTGGAGAAACGAAAGAGGACTTTTGGCAAAATTTAATAAACGGGGTATCCGGGATTAAACCGGTAACGTTATTTGATGTAACTCATTTTAATAGTAAACAGGCAGGAGAGATCACGGATTTTGACCCTAAAATTTATTTGGGGAAGAAGGGTATTCGCCATATCGACAGAACGTCCCTTCTGGTATCTTCGGCTACGTGTCTGGCGATTAAGGATGCTAATCTTGAGAATAATACTTACAATGAAGATGAATTAGGCATCGTTGTAGGCTCTACTTATGGCAGTATTGACAGTATAAGTTCTTTTGATTTTCAATCACTTAGAGAGGGTCCAAACTATGTAAATCCGATGGACTTTCCTAATACGGTAATAAACGCACCTGCCAGCCGGGCGTCGATTTTTTGCAAGGCAACAGGTTTAAGTACAACAATTTCTAACGGGGTAACGAGCAGCATTGACGCTATTATATATGCATCTGATTTTCTGCGAATGGGAAGGGTAAAGGCGGTAATTGCAGGAGGAGTTTATGGATTAGGCCATGACATTTTTTGGGGAGCGCATAGTTCAAAAATCTTGGCGGGGAGTAATAGCGGTACCCTTGAAATTAGTGCGCCTTTTGATAAGAGACGTAATGGCATGGTCCTGGGAGAAGCCTCTGCGCTGGTTATACTCGAAACTTTAGAGGATGCGTTAAAGAGGAATGCAAATATTTACGCGGAAGTAAGGGGTTATGGAACAGCCTTTGATCCTAAGATGTCCACCAGTAAAGAATACCAGACAGACGGCAGCATAAGGGCTATCCGAAGCGCTTTAGAAGATGCAAAATTAACGCTTCATGATATTTCCTGCATATCTGCTAATGCATATTCCGGAGTATATGGCGATGCAATGGAGGTAAGGGCTTTAAAAGAAGTATTTGGTATGCGCGCGAAACTTATTCCAGTGACTGCTATCAAATCAATGACAGGTGAATGTCTTGACGCATCAGGGGCTTTACAGACAGTGGCGGCGGTGATGTCTCTTAACACGCATACTATTCCTCCGACAATTAATTATAAGGAACCTGATCCGGAATGCGACCTAGGTTTGGTTGTTGAAAGAGCGGCGACTGTTCCGGTAAAAAATGTCCTTATAAATTCATCCTCACGTTTAGGAAATAGCTCTTCCCTGATAGTATCAAAGTTTAAATAAGTTTCATGTCATCGACCAAGCCTATCAAGCCACATATTCAATCCACGAAAATCGATACATTATATCCTTCTTACGATGTAATTGTAATTGGAGCGGGTATCGCAGGCCTTATTTGTGCCGCATTTCTTGCTAAAAGCGGGAAAAAGGCACTTCTTATTGAACAGCATTTTATTCCAGGCGGATATTGTACTTCGTTTAAAAGAAAAGGATTTCTTTTTGATGCTGCTGTTCATCACATCGGTGGTTGTGGTAAATGGAGTGTTGTTGGGCGTTGTTTTAAAATGCTCGGGATAGAGATGGATTTTTACCACTTAGATCCCATGGATAATCTGATTTTTCCAACATTCAGCATTGAAATTCCTGCCGACTTAGACGAATATTTATTACGTTTACAGAAAAGGTATCCACATGAAAAGGACAATATTAAGTGGTTCTTTCAAGACTTTATAAGGCTTTATCGTGCTACATTTCATAATGAAAAAAGTCAGATTATAGAAAAATACAAAGACATGACTTATGGAATGATGCTCGATCATTTTTTTGATGATAGTGAGTTAAAGATGGTTCTTTCTGGGCAGTGGGGTTATGTAGGTTTAGCGCCGTCGAAAGCATCTGCGATTGCCATGTCTCAAATGATGATAAATTATCTTAAAGATGGCGCCTTTTTCCCAAAAGGCGGAACGCAAGAGTTTGCAAATGCAATTTTTAGGAAATTTATTGATTTTGGCGGACACGTTATGTTATTATCCAAAGTCAAAAAAATCTTAAAGAAAGGACCCTCCGTTAGCGGTGTTAAATTAAATGATGACAAAGAGATACATTCGAGCGTTGTTGTGTCGAATATAGATGCAAGACAGACGTTTTATCATTTGTTGAATGATGAAAATGATGTAGATGCGGTGTACCTTAAAAACATTGAAGGAATGAAGGAAAGCTGTTCTTTTTTTCTCTTGTATCTGGGAATTGGAAAAGGGATAGATTTAAATACTTTAAAAAGAGGATTTTATTTATCCGGCTCAAATTTTGACTCTATTGATAGTGAGTGGATGTATATATCTGTTCCAACCAGTATATGCCAGGCCCTTTCCCCTCAAAATAAACAAATAATCTCCATAGTAGTGTATAAGAAGGAAGAATTTTATAAAAATGTGACGGATTGGGAATTGCTCAAACAAAATATAGTTTCAAGTACTTTGGAGAGACTAGAAAGTTATTTACCTGATATAAAAAAACATATAGAAATAATAGAGGTGGCTACTCCTAAAACCCTGGAGCGTTACACATTAAATACCAATGGGGCAGCTTATGGCTGGGCAGTAAGCGTTGATCAAATATGGGAACAAAGGCTTTCGCCGACAACACCAATTAGCGGCCTTTATTTGGCAGGCCATTGGACAAGACCTGGCCCTGGCATATGTGCTGTTGTTTCTTCGGGATGGAGTGTTGCTAATTTAATTTTGAAGAATTGGAGGTAAAAATATGAAAAAAATGATGCTCATTAATCCACATAAGCCCGGGAGGCATGGAGAAGAGAGTATTACGGTAATTGTTCAGATGCCGTTAAACCTTGCTTATATTAAGGCCCTTACGCCTGGTGATTGGGAATTTGATGTTATTGATGAAAATATCGAACTGGCAATTGATGATAATGGCGAACTTACTTTCGCGCCGGTGGACCTTGTTTGTATTACATCAGTGACCTACCAATCTCCCAGGGCATACAAGATTGCTACTGCATGTAAAAGGAAAGGTATGACCGTAATAATGGGAGGGATACATGCGTCTGTAATGCCTGAAGAGGCTTCAAAGTACGTGGACACTGTTTTTATTGGTGAGGCAGAGGAAGTCTGGCCACGGGTAATAAAAGACTTTGAAGCAGGAAAGTTAAAGAAGGTTTACGATGGCGGTTTACCGCCGTTGAATTTGATGAAAAGGGTTTTCCCTGACAGAGAGTTTCTGAGGAAGAAATATAATTATAAGTTTTCTTCTATTGTAACTACGAAGGGGTGCCCGAATTATTGTGATTTTTGCAGTGTTCCTACATTTCAGGGAAGAAAATTCAGGGAAAGACCTTATGAAGATGTGTTGGAAGAGTTAGCGGCGACTGATTATAAGGGACTCATGCTGGCAGAAGATAATTTTTACGGACATGGGAAGCGGTCAAATGAAAGAGCGAGAAATCTTTTTAAAGGCATGGTTGAGCGTAATCTTCAAAAAGATTGGCTAGGGTTTACTGCTTTAAATATTTCGCAGGATAAGGAAACATTAGATTATATGGCGAAAAGCGGTTGTTTTGGCATGCTTATGGGCATAGAGTCGACCAATGAAACCGTTTTAGAAAAAATGAATAAACAGGTAAATTTAAAGCTGGGCACAGAGAGCTATTATGATTGTATTCAGAAAATACATGATGCGGGTTTGGTCACCTGGGGTTCGGTGGTTTTTGGGGCTGACGGAGACGGTAAAGATTCTTTTAAAAGGATGACCGATTTTATATTGGAAAATAACATAGACATTTTGACTTTCGGCATTAACTGTCCTTTTCCAAAAACGCAGTTGTATAAAAGGTTGGATTCGGAAAAGAGAATATTCAGGAAAAACTATCCGGATGATTGGGAATATTATGATACAGCACATGTTGTCCATCGGTTGGTGGATATGACATTGGAGGATTTTATAGAAGGAATGCAATATGTTTATGATCATATCTATGCAGGAGATAATTTGAGAAAACGTTTTAGAAATTCTATTAAAACGACGAACAATCCCAGAAATTCCATGTTTGCTTTTCGGGTAGGTTCTGACTGGCAACAGGTATTCGATCAGGTATTGGAAAATTTAAGATTATTATATGATTCCGGCGATTATTATAAAGATTATTATAAATCAAATTCTGTGTCTGTATCGAAGAAACCACTGGTAGAAAGCATCACCACATAAAAACAAGGTATTTTTGGATATTTAATACAAAGTAAACGTGTAGGAAAGGAGATATGAAATGATAGGCAAATTATTGTCTTTATCTATGGAAAAATCAATTATTCCGGATGTAAGCCCAAAATTTATTCTGATTGTTACAATAGCCCTTATCTTTGTGATACTATTTGCATGGAAAAAGGAGGAATAATTGCCTGTGAGCAACTCTGCCTTTGATCTTGCAATCATTGGAGGTGGGCCTGCCGGTTATGTTGCGGCAATAAAAGCCGCTCAGTCCGGCTTAAAAACTGCTTTAATCGAAAAAGAGAAAGTTGGCGGCACATGTCTGCATAAGGGTTGTATTCCCACAAAAACGCTGTTGTACTCTGCGGAACTTTACAGAAAGTTTGCGAATGCAGGTGAATATGGAATCACTACCGGCAGTTTGAATGTCGATTATCCTCTAATACATCGGCGCAAAGAATATGTTGTTAAACGCTTGTTTCAGGGAGTTCAGTCCCTTTTAAAAAAAAATGGTGTCGATGTCTTCAGCGCCGAAGGGCGTATCATATCTAATCAGGAAGTTTCAATAGTCAGCGATGGTATAGAAACAAACCGAATAAAGGTAAAAAATATTATACTTGCCACGGGTTCTGCTCCTTTCATTCCAAAAAACATACCTTATGATAAAAAATATGTACTTACCAGCGATGATATTCTATTGCGGGAAGAAATTCCAAAATCGATAATTATTGTCGGTGGAGGTGCGGTTGGGATTGAATTTGCCTGTCTTTTTAATGCATTTGGGACAGAGGTTACGGTTTTGGAACTTTTGGAAGATATACTACCTTCCGAAGATAAAGAAATCAACGGAACTGTGAAAAACCTGCTTATACGTAGAGGGGTAAATGTTTTGACCCAAACCTCTTTGGAAAAAGTAGAAATAGAGAATGGCGTTAAATTAGAGATTAAAGGTGTTAACGATATTTCCGGTAATAGAGAATTTTTACATGCGGATTTGTTATTACTGGCTGCCGGAAGAGTACCTCTGCTGGATAATATCGGGATAGAAGAAATGTCGTTAAATTTTGACGGACAATATTTAAGGACGAATGAAGGCATGGAAACAAGCCAGAGAGGGGTTTATGCAATAGGCGATATTACGGGAGCGCCGCTTCTTGCGCATAAAGCAATAAATGAAGGCATCTTGTCAGTAACGCATCTTACAGGGAAAGATATGCACATCATAAACCGTAAAAATATCCCAAGAGTTGTTTACAGTTTTCCGCAGGTAGCGAGTATTGGTCTTACACAAAAAGAGGCGGAGGAAATGGGTTACAAGGTGAAAATCGGAAAATTTCCTTTTGCCGCGAACAGTATGGCAATAATTGAAGGAGAATCATTGGATGGTTTTGTTAAAATTGTTTCGGAAGAAAAATATGGTGAAATTCTTGGAGTGCATGCAATAGGTCATCACGTCGGAGAATGGATGTGGGGACTTTCGCTTAACTCTATTTTAGAAGGTACGGTTCAGGAAGTATCAAATGCTATATTCCCTCACCCTACTCTATCAGAGGCTTTATTCGAGGCCGCTCATTCAATAGTTGATAAACCTATACGCAACGCTGTTGAATAACTACTCATGAACACTACACTAAGGATTTCAAGAAGGTTTTTCTTTGCAACTCCTGATCTTTCCTATTGTCAAAACATTTACACTGACGTAGTATCTGTGCCAGAAAGGATGGTGTATGAAAAACTTACTGTGCCATCATGGTCTCGGATGCGGCGGTGATACAATATCTTTGCCTGAATGCAGAAGAACCTGATTTTTTAACTACTCTTGAGATGCTTGACATAAACGCTTGGCACCCATCGCTCTCTCTTGAAACTAATCTTTACCCACAAATTTCAAGAGCACCGTAGTTGTACGGCCAATTGAGCTGAAGGCTAAGTGGTGTAAAGTTCGTAAGCAACTTCAATATCAGCCAAACGTGACATGCCTCGCCAAAGTACT
>NZ_CAADGZ010000117.1:0-10894 GCF_900696675.1 uncultured Candidatus Kuenenia sp.
AGCCTTTTAAAGCATTTGTATCAACGGCTAAACTTTTCCAATCGTTTGGGAAGAAAGTTCTTAGAAGATCCCAATCTTCTCTCATCATGGCTTTATCCTCCTATAGAGTGATTAGCGGGATAATTAATATAAAAATACCATGATGAATAAAATTTGTCAATAAAACAAGTTAGCGCTTATGGGGCTAGGGGTGGGTACTTTTCAAATACCAAGACAATCCGGAAAGAGTGAACTGTTACAAACTACCGGAGTGCAAAGCGCAACTCGTTCCCAAACTCCGGTTTCTCGCCTGTCTGTTGATAGATAGGGAATAAAATCACATGATTCAGACAGTTTATAATTTGTCAAGTCAAACCCTCACTGGAAACAGAGTTTTCCAGTGCAATTTCATTCCCAAACAGTCATCATGTTGCATTTGCAACACCCAGAAACGATGAAAATGGTTTTATAGCCATATCATATTGCGGTACCTGTACTTGAGCTATTTTTTGTAGTCTTATTTTCGAGCCAGATACTTCACTATGTTCAGTACAAGGTTTGGGAACGAGCCGCGTATCGTTTACGCTGAATAGTTACAAATATGGTCTCTCAAAAATTTAGAGCAATTTTTCAATTTCCTCCATATTCTTTGATATCTTTACCGCCTCTTTTATTGACTCCAGCTTCTCTATCACGGCTATTTTCCTGATACGCTCCAGAAGCCTTAAACCGTTAACTCCATACTTTAGCTCCAAACCTATCTCTATCGCCTCTATTAGACCCTCTATCCTTCCCTTCCTCTCGCCCTCTATCGCACCTTCCGCTCTGCCTTCCTCCCTGCCTTCCATCCGACCTTCCATCCTACCGGTTATTTTACCCTTTTCTATTAATCTCGCCGCTATTGTCATACTTAATTTACCTCCTTCCTCTGATATCTCTTTTAAGGTGTCTATTACCCGTTCTTCCTCTATATCCGATGCATAGTACAAATACCTGATTACACTTTCCAGAAATTTTACCCCTCCTTCCTCTTCAAAATACTGCCTCCCTATTTCAAAGAATACCTTTAGCTTGTCTCCCAGAATTTTGTCATTATATATGTTCCTCATCAATAACATGGTTATTTGGAGGGATGCCCTTCTAAATACCCTGTCCTTTATTTCCTCATTGCTGTAACTACTCAGGTCTGTCAGCAGATATTCAAATTCCGGTATAACTCTTAAAAATTCCTCGTCTATCCCTTCAAAATAGTCTCTGAACCTTCTTGCTTTCCACGTATCTTTGCCGTGATATAATATCACCGGAATTACCGGCATGAGTCTTTGCGCCTGCTTGTTGTTTGATTCCCATATCTTTAAAAGGTATTTCATCAACTGCAGATACGGACATGCTACGGCATAACTCTTGTGCTCGAATAAAAGGGTTATCCGGAGTTCTTTGTCTTTACAGAAACAGGTGTATACAATGTCTGAGAAATGTTCTTTGTGTTCTTCGTCGATATATGAGTTATTATCCTGTGTTAAAGTGGACAAATCCAGTTTTTTCAGGATTTTTGAGGGAAATGTACCACTAAGGAAATCGATTACATTTTCCCGGATGGAAAATGTCTCTTTGAAGAATTTGTCGTGTGGATTGATTATTTCCATTGATGATCTTTCTGTAATATTGCAACACTTTAACTTTTTGAAAAATTCCGACAATAACGATATGCCGCATTAATGTAAGGGGCAAAACATTGCCATAACACGGCATAGTTGTGTGCATAGTATCAGGAGCATCCCTGCGCCTGACCTCCCGCCGGCAAGGATGCTGGCGGGATATTCCTCAAACCGGCAAATGTTTCGTTCATCAATTAATCCCAAGATTCTCTCTCCTTACGAACATATTCCTGCGCATCGATGCCTTTCCAAATGTCTGCCCCCAATCCTTCAATTTCAGTAATTCTATGTTTAGCCCTTTTTTTCATAAGAGTTTTTTTCAGCCCGGCAGAGATGATTTCAACTAAACTTAATTGATCCTCTGGTCTTAGATCTTGAATTCCCCTTACATAGTCATTATAAGTAAGTGATTCCTTTTTAGTAGTCATTGTATATTTCCTTTTCCTTTCTTTTCCCTTATTTAGGAGACTCAGTGAGCCGCATGTTAATTGATCATCTTTCCAGGAACAATATTTATCGATCCATTTGGGAGGGTCAACTTCATACCTGGGAAGACTGGTACCTCCAACCACATGTGAACTGGCTCATTTTCGAATTCCGCCATTATTGACGATAACCACCCGTTGACCGCCTCAATACCATCATCGACAAAGACAAGAATTTCTCCCTTTGCTTCCGATGCCCCTCAATGTCTGCCGGATAGGAGCCCGGGTTCTGGCTAATATATATATCTGATATTATTTTTATTTAATAATGCAGCCCGTTCTGTTATCTCTCTTGTGTTGCCCGTTGAGCCGTCATCCACTACAATGATTTCGTATTCTAATATGGGGTAATCCTGATTGAGAAGCGGGGGTAAAGCAACTTTGAGGTCTTTTGCCCGATTCCGTGTTGGGATTATTACTGAAACGTTCATTGCATTTTCCACTTTTGTTGGCAATTTAGGTAAAATTTGTTTCATGACGTAAAATAGTTATTTAAGTTCTCAAGTTTTGGAGTTTTGGAGTTGCTATTCTAATTTACTCTTTTCTTCCCGTAGAACATAAAAAAACAGTATATTCTTTGCCCTTTATAATATTTATTTAAGTATTCCAGGTTGTTAAAATATAACACCATGGTATCCATGTTTTCCGGAATATGAGAATAAACTCGTTGTTTGAATGCTTCAGGAGAATAAAAACGATCAAAAGGCACCTTATACTCATCGTCACGCCAGACTTTTAACGCCTCTTTTTCAATTGTTATATTTTTCTGATCACATAATGGACTTGTTGAAACAAAGTAAGTATCCTCTAAATAAAGAGGTGCGATAGCATACCGTCCATTTATTTTTAAAATCCTACTCGCTTCTTTTGCAAATCTGATATCTGCATCGCCCATGAAACATTCAAACGCACAATGCAAAGCCAGTGCGCTGCAAAAACCTTCAGGAAGGCCGGAATTACTTGCATCCGCCCCAATATTGATCCCATTGAAACCACCAGGGTACGTCATATCCAACCGGTATGACTTTATTCCTCTAAAATTTAAAACTTCTGCCCACGGGCTTCCCGATGCGGCTATATCAATAAAAACATCATCTTGAGAAATATTTAAATAACGATACGTTAAATAGTGTTCCAGGCACTTCTCTATAAAGACATCGCCATGATTTTGGTAATGGTTTTTAATCTCTGAAAATTCATTCAACCATTGTTCAAAATCATTAATATCTATCTCCCTTTCTTCAACTATTACATTAAGCGAGACCAACCTGTCTTTTAAGGCTTTATAATAATCTATGTTGGATAATGGATCCTTCGTATGATCATAATATGATTGTCTTAATTCTTTCGGAATGTTATGAAAATTGTGTAATGGATAGGCATTCTTATAAATATCTTTAGATATAATGTCAGATGATTTAAAATGCAAATTGTCGGATATCGAACATTTTTCCCCGATATGAGAGAGATTTTCGAGAGCGACTTTATTGCCTGAGTCCAGTATTAATACGTACTTGAAAAATTCTACTGCCGAATTCAGATTTTCTTCATAAACGGAAACAATACCTAGATTGTTCAATGTTTCTATGTTATCAGGGAAATACTTTATGAGTTCTAGGAGAATTTGTTTTCCTTCCTTGATATTTCCTTTTTGTATTTCTAGTTCAGCTTTTAAGTTATGCAAATCAAGGGAGCACGGATATTTTTTTAATGCCTGTTCAGTGTCAAAAGCAGCCTTTTCCAAATATCCATCATCTCGTAATTTTTTAATCATCGTTACTAGTGATTCAACATTATTTTCAATCCGTCTCATCTGGTTATAGTAACCCATTCTCTTCTTTGTGCAACTTTGCAATTCTTCAGGGTCATTCCAGCTATATCCCACTTCTTCCATGGTATTTCCGGCAACCTGTGATATCAGCAGTAGTTCTTGTTCGTATAAATCTTCCTTCCATGATCCAGGGCGTCCTTTTCGTACAAATCCTTCTGGTTCTTTCGTGATAGGGCCTAACAGAGAAGCAAGTTCCCCTCCAACAGGAATAACCGTTCCCGCCGTTTTTTTGGCAATTTCTAAACGATTATTTTCTATGGCGGCAGCAATTCCTTTTTCGTCCCATTCTAAACCCAAAAACATACATAGGTCACGTAATACGTTTTCTGTTGCCGCACTCAGGTCTTCGTAATAGAGTTCGAAAAACTGAGACCCTGTTATATTTCTTGCAGATTCTCTAACTGCCCGAACATGTTGTACCCACATCTGTGTAGCTGCTTTAGCATCCTTTGGAGCCCAGTAGTTACCCCATGATTTCGAAGCGGCCAAAAGGGAAGCAACTACATCACGTACATCTCTCAGGATATGAATAATACGACTTCCCGGAAGCATTTCAATAATCTCTGGGATGTACAGGGCATGTGAAGGTGTTTTCTCAACAAATATTTCATCTTTCTGAAGATTACCTATCATAGGTTCTATTAAATTCATCATGTATTGTCTCAAAGCGGAGAGGTATTCAGTTTCTCTTAAATAGCTTGTTAAACCTACGGGTCTCCTACTAAGCTTATAATTCAAAAGACTACGCCATGCTCGCAACTGAGGTCCTATGAACATATCAAACACATCCGATTCCTGTCCCGATCTAATTTTGGGATGGCATGCAAGAAGTCTCTGCAACCATGTGGTGCCGCTACGCGGACAGCCAACGATAAAAACTAGATTATGTCCTGTATAGTCACTTTTTGTTTTTGCTTTCTCTGTTGCCACATTTGTGGTGTCATTGGATTTTGAAACCTTGGAGTCACCTTTATTAGGTTGAATGCTATTTGTTTGCCCAATCTTAAATTCGCAGGATGCCTCAATTCTTTTAATCCAATCACAGAATCCTTTTTCCCTTTGATTTTCGGGTATTTCAGTCAGTTTCAATATAAGACGGGAAAGCCGGTTGTTGGACTTTCCATCACACCCGTTCAGTAATTTTTCGAAATAAGGTTGTGCCATCACCCTTACGTCTTCTTTTGAGACCTGGTTATTGAGAAATTTATTAATAATATTGGGCAAAATCTCAAAGTTATCTGCGATTTTTACCGCATCACAACAGTAATGATCCCGTTCAATAATGGAAGAAAGCGCTGTTAGATAAATTACCCTAACGCCACTTAACAAAGCTTCTGCTATTGCGCTAGTGTGATGTGCAATTACAAAGTCGGCCGCCTGAACAATGTCTGTGAAAAGAGGTGAAGGAGAAATCTGAAAAATGAATCCTGGAATTTTTGTATTGTCGAAGATTCTTTTCATAAAATTACCGCTACTTAAGCCGTGGTGAATCCTGTAAACAATTTGCAATTCCGGAAATATATTTTTTAGTGCCAATATTTGTTCTATGGTTTTAAACACTGAATGTCGTTTTTCAAACGCATGAGACCAGCCACTTGAGTCACAAAATATGCATACAGGGGATTCAGGATTCAGGCCAAAAGCCTTTTTTATTTCCTTCATATTTGAGTTCGTTACTTTGATTTTGTCAAACCTGCAATTACCAACAAGTGCGATGGAATCATCTGAACAACCTTGTGATTTCGTTAATGCCTCTTTATATGCAATCCCATTAGCGGCATAATATTCAGATGAGAAAGTATCTATTGGTGCTATCATTGAAGCTGAAATCCCGTGTCCCATTGTTAGCGTAGGAATACCAGACAGCCTAGCAGGAAGAACGTCTGTGGATTCCCAAGGATGCCAGGCAAAGTGCGCAACAACAACATCTGGATTAAAGGTATGAATGATATTCTCTGAACGCAAAAGCTCCCTTACCGTATAGGGGATATATTTGGTGAGATTCGCTTTAATGGCTTCTCTCGCTAATCCCTGGAAATATGAACCAAAAGCATCTGAAAAATAGTCCCTCAACTCTCTGTTTTCTGAAATGCTTTCAAATGCGCCTTCACCTTTGCTTTTCCATTCAAACAATAGTTCAGCTTCATTTTTAACGGGCCAATCAGACTTGTAGGTAACGTATATATTCTTTTGTTTCAATTCCCTCTCTTCATCAGGCGCTAATTTATCACCTACTATGACCACACCTATCCTTGATTTGCCTTCTAGTAAACAACCAAACGTCTCCGATATCTGCTGAAAATAATACCCTCCCCAGGTAAATACTAATATTTTTGGACCAGTTAACCTCGAGTCCCAAACGATTTCCTTTGACGAAGGAACTGGAACATCTGCAACAGCCGTATTCCGTACACGTGTCTGTATTTCCTTCACGACAATTTCAATATTCTTACTTATAGCCAGCATTTTTAGCGCTTCATGTTCCAATCCATTGCTCGATGTTAATATGTTTAACATGGTGCTATTAAAAGGGGGTTGTGCCTCATTATCAAAAGGGTTTTCTTGTTTACCAACAATAATTCTGTCAGGGTTTTCCTTTTGAATAATTTTTTTTATGAACGTGTATGATTGGAGAATTTCCTGAAAGGACTGGAAAAATGTTGGGTGGTGTATTACCAACAGCGGATAATCTTTGAAGGTTCTCACCGCTTCCAGATAAGGATTTGATTTTAATTCCGGAAGTTGATGCCAGTAATAGGCTTGCCGACGTGCCTGATCAAAGATTTTAGCTTTGTCTACCGCCCAGGCATTTTCCTCATAACTTTTGTATGGGATATTCAGAGATTGTGCAGTTATTCGCCCTTCAAAAGAAGAGGCAATGACAGATATTTCCTCTTTCCCAATATGGTTATTCCAGTATTCTGCTAACCAGTTAGCGTCATGTTGATTAATTACAAAACAGACAGTTTTCATGAGAATTCTCTTTCAAAGCACAATATGATCAAGTTCATTCAGGTAGGAGTCGATTTTCTACGGGTTATGCGAATATACGTTTTTAAAAGTCTTTCCTTTGTAAATCCCAAACCAAGTTTATACTCCAAACGGGTTAGAATTTAACTTTTATTTTTGGCATAATCCCAGCCGCAAAGCTCTGTGGACATGAAATTTAAGTCTTTTGGAAAAAGTTAAAATCTCAACCGTTTAGAGTATAGTAGACATTTTACATTTTATTCAAAAAAATTTAATGATCTGAATAATGCATTCATTGCATCAACTAATGAAGCATATGTAATTCGTTTAAACTAAATATTGCCCTTTTTGCTAATTATTTTATTATCCTTACTGCCTTAAAAGCCTCAGCGTATTTCAATCCTGACTTTATCCCCCATAATTGTGCGTTCTGTTTAATGCCCTCTAATGAGCGTGGATGCGGATAATCTCTAAGCTCTGATTTATATTCGGCCATCGCTTTCAGTTTTAAATCTATGGTTTCTGAGACGTCAAAAAACACGTCCGGTGAAAAACTTAATGGATAATTCCATTCCGTGGAAGAAGGAACCTCAAACGAATATATTTCTTTTATAGTCTCATCAGGCAGCGGCCTTGAGGCCGTTAAAACCGCTCTATAGGTAATCTGATGATCAATATTTAAATCCTTTTCATAATGGGTGAAAACTGTATCAGGTTTTATTTTCCCTTTAATATCTTCTATCACTTTCACAATGTCCAGTAATGGCACTGAATCAAACCTATTATCAGGAAAATCAAACGTAAAAACTTTTTCAACTCCAATCGCTTTGTTAGCTTTTTGTATTTGTCCCTTTAAATTTCCTATAGCCTTCTGTCTTTTAGCCCTGTTCCTTTTTTCGTCCCTTGAGGTTATGCCCTCGCCTAATATAAGTGTATAAGCCTCATGGCCTTCACGAACCAACCTCGCAATAGTACTGCCACAACCAAGGATTTCGTCATCAGGATGTGCGGCAATAATAAGAACCTTTTTGTTCATTTTTCTTCTTAACCAAAAAGTAAAGAACTACCTGAAGGAGTAAAGCTGTTATTGCATTGTAATTCTAAATTTAGCAACTTTAATACCAAATATGGGAGATAGAATACAGAAGGCAGGACGCAGGATGCAGTTTGTAGAATACAGTAGGTATATGGTAAGTGTTAAGTCTCATAAAATAATAAGTTACAAGAAATATATATAACCGTTCACAGGGTTCGGGGTTCGGGGTTTTTCGGTTTGCGTGCGGGTATGCAGGTCTGTCTGCATACAACGCACAGGCAAGCGCAAACAGGCAGCAATAATATTTTATGGCAAGTAACTATCCCATGTTGACAAATAAGGATAAGGGCAACCCGGAACGGTGAACGGTTACAAAAATATATTTATAACGATTTCTCCATGGCCTCCGTGCTCCGTGTAAAATAAAAATCTCGCAATTTTTTATGAATAAAGTGGAAAAATCTTACGTAAGCAGGAAAATATGGGGCAAAAGTGTCTAAAAAATATACATGCTGTCAAAAAAATAGATAACCGTTCACAGGGTTCAGGGCTGGTTGTTTTGCTTTCTTCATATTCCCTGAGATAGTTGATAAACCCACCTATGGCACCACGGGTTATTTCCGCAGGATTAATTCACGCGCCAACTACCATGCCTCAATGTCTTCAAACCTCTCAATCTTCATCTTTCTCTAATCCTCTGATCCTCAAACCCTGAACCCAAACATTAGGTCTCTTTGAAGAATTTGTCGTGTGGATTGAATACCTCCATAAATGCAAACCTCAGTTTTTAGTAACGGTAAACAAATTTGATTTTCACCCATGCTATCCTATTCCGCTTTTCTTTGCACTCTTCGCGTCTTTGCGTGAGACTTGAACCTTTCTTTATAACTTTGAGTTCTTTACGTTCCTTCCTAATATCAGGACAAGCTTTTGCGGTGAACTATTATCTTTCTCTTAATATCGTTTACTTTTTCGTTACTTTCTCAGCTTTCCACTCACAAATTTCGGTATAAAGTTCAGCAGAAGTTTTATCTCCAAACAACTCATCTTTAATTTTAAGGTAATCTGTCTCTTGAGATAATTTTTCTCTAAAAAAAAAGGCAGCTTTAGTCATTCCCAAGTTTTTTATGATTGTTTCTACAACTTCATTTTTTAAAGACCCAACATTTGGAAGAGATTTCATTCTAGTTCCCATTATTTTCCTCTTTTCTTAAAATATTTATAATAAAATCTATGGGGTTTTGCACATTAACCGATCCTTTATATCTTTTGAGTATTTTATCGTCACACGTAATAAAAAAGTCTACTTTTAACTTCTCTGCACAAGCTATATGTAAAGCATCCATACCTTTGAGACCACATTTTTCTATTTCTTGCGATCTTGATAATATTTCAGCATCAACTGATTGAGTACAATCGGCTTTTTGAAGAACAAAACTCACAAATACGCTTCGTTCCTCATACGGATTAGTAGCATTCTCAAACAGCAATACATCAGAAGATACAATTTCAACATTCTGACAATCAATGAGCATAAAGAGCAACAACATAGATGTTGCCTCTAAGTATATCTTCGGCTGAGATTGGTCATCAAATATTCTATTTAAGGCGCTGGTATCTAAGTATACCTTCACTTTTTACAATAACCTCCTATTATAACCTGAATCCTGAACCCAAACATAAGGTTTCTTTGAAGAATTTGTCGTGTGGATTGAAAACCTCCAGAAGTGCAATCCCTCTGTTTTTTCTATAAAAATCTTCACCTCAAAGCCGGCTTACCTTCGTATCTTAAGAAAATAAAATCTATACCCTCTTTCTCTGAAAAATGAAGGACTCATCTCGTTATCTCTATTCCATGGGCATAATAATAATAATAAAAGGCTAGTTATAGCCAAACAAATCAACTTTTGGAAATTCAGGATAACGCAGTATGTAATACACACCTCTTCAGCTCCGCTAAACCCCCTCTTTTTAGAGAGGAAAGCCTGAAGCCTCCTCTAAAAAGAGGGGGTTTAGGGGTGTGTAAATATTCTAAAATCATATTTGTTTAACTATATGCAAGAATATCAATTGCAGGTCTTATTGACTTAAAATACTTTAAAAATGTCATGTACTCTCCAAAACAAGTATTAATCTTAACGCTTGATTTCAGTGGTTGCGGGATTTTCAGCGCACAGAACTTGATTAACAGTATAAAGTTTGATGCGGCACAAGATTTGGAAATCACGCACGATCCCGCAAGACGCTGAAAACCGTTATTATACGACAATTTACTATTTCTTTTCTACTATGTTATCCAATACTTTTCTTGACATATCTCTTATCAAGAAGCAAACGGAGACCACTGAGTGTAATCTATTATCATTAAACACGAGTATAAACTCATCGTCCTTAGAAATTGCCTGACGTATTTCTTTGATATCTGTATCAGATATTGCTACTTCGATCATATGCCTACTTAAGTCACCCCTGAACCAGTTCTCAATATCACGCTTTGAAAGATATTCACTTCGATTTGTACCTAAATCAGGCATTATCTCTGCCATATTACGACAAAAATGTTCAAATCCTTCGCCACTAAATATCCCTGAACGAAAGAAATCATCGAATCTCACGTTGTCGTTGAATTTTCTAAAATCAAATATGCGACTTAATCGTGGAAATCGCTCTAAGAAAATTCGCATTACCTTTTTACCTAAAATGGCACCAAGAATAGAATTTTGTCTAATATCCGAAAAGCTGCGAATAGGCTGTCGTGACGACACAAAGAGAACAGTTACAGATACGCCAACAAGGTTTAAGAAAAATGCCTCATCCGCAGAATCTGTGGGTAAGTATTGGTTCCGGCAAATTACCAAGAGTATGATACAAGGCTGTTTGCAGGCATTCCAGAGATTTATAACCATAAGCCTTTCTCATAGTCAGTTTCGCCTTA
>NZ_CAADGZ010000118.1:0-10848 GCF_900696675.1 uncultured Candidatus Kuenenia sp.
ATGCTATCTTTCTACGCATACGGATTGCTCCATTGTGTGCGCATAGGCACAAACTTCTCTACGAGGATTAGGCTCGCAGAGGTGGTATTTTCAACCACTCAGGTATTCCATACTTCAAGGCACTCATTAACTCAACGGTGAGTTCCGAAGGGAATGCTAGTTCGCGGTACTCAGCATAAATTTTTTCCGTTTGGCAGCGATCAGGTATTTCTAAAATTGGAGTAGCTAATTTATTTGCATCGGCATTGTTCTGTGATGCTGCAACGTGGATATCCATATTATCAAAGAAGTAGTATTCTCCCGGATTTATTACTTCAAATTCACAATTACTTGTTTCTTTAGGATTGGTTTCAAGTTTTAAGCCATATACATAAAGATCTCCATCCATGTGAAGATAATGATTTTTCAGGTACTCCCGGACGTGTTTAGGCAAATTGTTTTGCCGTGCATCGTATATCATAAAACGAGCGCCGGAATTGCGATAATCTGAAATAATCTGTTCGGAGAAATATTTTTTATAGATTTCCATTTGTGCCAGGCCATTTTGGAAAAAATAGGTTGCCGGTTCTAAAAACATAGCGCCACCTGCATTATCAATAAAACGGTCATTGTCTGATGATATTTTTTCGAGTTTATCGAGTAATTTCAACTGATGCGTATTATTGGATTTTCCAGTAGTAAAAATTACCTGGTTATATATTACAAACAACATGCCCAGGCAAAAGATACTGCTTACGGTTATGTTTTTATACAAAGACAATTTTTGAGACAGACAATACATTCCCCGCAAGCTGCAAATGCCTAAAATAAAACAGGGGAAAACGAAATTATAGGGATATTGGGCTTTTATCAGAAAAACAGAAATAATAGTGGAGAAACAAATAACAGACCAGAGCAGGTCTCGCAGGTCTATCAAAAAATATACCGCTAAAAAGAGAAGTACAAGCGTGGAAATCTTCGTCTGGTCTAAATAATTGTGAAGATAGGCTGAGAAATGTATTGCAGGGTATACTTGTTCGTGTTTTATGGCGTCAAAGAAGGTTAATTGAATCATTTTTGGCAACAATCCAAAACACGCGCATAGAATGAGTGTAATTCCAACAACTGAAACAAACCCTATAATAAGTGTTTTTGGATACGGCAAATGACAAGGCAAGTGTTCCTTCCGGAGATATCTTACATTCAGGTCATTGATAAAAAGGATTATCAACGCAATGCCTCCATAGTAAACAAACTTCTGAGACATAAAGATCGCTATTCCAAACAGAATACCTGATAAGGCGGCGAGTGACCTTCGTTTCAATTGCTTGTTTGCGTCAATACAAAGGATTGAGATGGTTAAAAAGACTGCGCCGAAACAGTCTGCCCTATAATCTATGGATGAAAGAAGGCCAAATCCGACACTAATCGGCACAATAGTGCCCAGCAAAGCATAAGAATATCTTTTGGTTACATGGTAAAAATAGAAAAACAGTGAAACAGAAAGCAACACCAAATAAGAAAATGATATTTTTCTTAAAAGAAGCGCCTTTTCCTGAAAATTGCCGTTATTAAGCTTTAGTATAAGGGCGTGTAAAAAATGACTAAATGGGGGATGATGTTCATAAAAATCGACATATGGTAATTTTCCCTGTGAAACAAGATGGGTCATGCAGCCATATTGATATTCATCAATGGTAAAATAACGTGTTTGGCCAAACCAATAAACATAGCAGATAACCAGGAAAGCGCTTATTGATAACAGGATGATTAATATCAATTGAAACTGCTTTTCACTTCGACCACTTAATTTATTCATTTAACCTTTCCACTTTAGCCGATATTACATCTTGAATAGTGAATTAGCGTTTCTAAATATTTTTTTGTATATAGTTCTTTGCTCAACTAAACCTTTATATTACTCACTTGTTTGCAGACAGAATAATAACCATGATTAAATATTTTTGCAATTTCATTATTCCGGTATAATCCCGTCTGCCATAATAAATAGATCAGTATGTCACGTTTGTCTTTATCCTACCCACTTATCTTCTTAGGATTTATGAGGGCACGGATATTACCTTTCTGAAAAAGGGGAAGATATGTTGAAACCGAAAAATAAAAATATGCAAAAATCGCAGGTTCGGGTGATTCCTTTAAAGGATTGCTTGGCAAAGACCATCCGTTTGAAGTCAGGGAATAAACCCGGCGTCTCTGTTGAAACGCATTGCCTTATAGTTGGGCATGTGGCACGGGCGCTTTTGAGTCGGGTTCCTGTGTGGCTTAGGGAAAGCCTTTTCCCAAAAGGGAGCGAGCTAATTGCAGCAGCTCATGATGTGGGTAAAGTCAATCCTAAATTTCAGGAAAAGATTCATCGTGACATTGGAGTAGTTCTTGGGATTACAAACCCTGAAGATAAGACGAATGGCTATCATTTCAGTGTCAGTCAGGCAGCAGCAAGTTCTTGCCCCAAATATATTCCTGAAATACTGGGAAAACATCATGGGGATACCCCACCCTGTATCAATTCTTCTGATGCTGAGGTTTATGGCGGCTCTGGTTGGCAAAAACAACGGGTGGATTTAATAAATATTTTGAAGGATAATTTGAAGGTGGATTGGCCTATGCTGTCCTCTGCTCTTCATTCGGATGTCCTTGCAGGGTTGACCACTGTTGCGGATTGGATTGGTTCCGGCTCTTTATTTGATGAAGTGGATCAGGAATCCTGGAAGAATTATATTCACGAAGCCTTGGATAGAGCAGGGTTTGTGGCGCCCATCATTCGCAAGGGGCTTACTTTTAAGGAGGTTTTTGGGGTTTTTCCCTACAGGGTACAAACTCACCTTGTGGAGTCCGTAAAAATGCAGGGCGTTTATGTGTTAGAAGCCCCGATGGGAATTGGTAAAACAGAAGCCGCGCTTTATGCCGCCTACAGGATTTTAGAAAAAGGGGACGCCACAGGTATTTACTTTGCCCTCCCAACGCAATTAACTTCTGACAAAATTCATGAACGGATGAAATCATTCCTCGGAGGTGATTTACAAAAAAATCTTCAAGGAATTTTAGATAAATCTGATACGCACCGCTCTTCTTTACTTTTGCATAGTTCCGCATGGCTACGCGATACGGAACTTGGAGAGGATGGGTCTCCGGGCCATTCATGGTTTAATAGTTCCAAACGCGGACTTTTGGCTCCATTTGCCGTGGGAACCATTGACCAGGCTTTAATGGCAGTGATGAATGTAAAATACGGTTTCGTGCGAACATTTGGCTTAGCCGGTAAGGTCGTCATTTTGGACGAAGTGCATAGCTACGACAGCTATACAGGAACTATTCTGAATGAACTTGTGAAGTCTCTCCGTGAATTGCACTGCACGGTTATTATTTTAAGCGCGACGCTGACGGATAAGCAACGGCATTCTATAATGGGCACACCCTTCAAGAATTTAGATACTAAAGAATCTTATTCTCCATATCCCCTCATTTCCGCATATACCAAAGAAGGGGTGCTGCAGGAATTAGAAACGGAAAAATTGGACGAGTCTAAAGTGAGTATTTATATTTCTTTAAAGGACGATGACGCCGTTAACGAAGTTCTCAAGCGGGCAGAGAGAGGGGAGCAAGTCCTTTGGATTGAAAATACTGTTGATGAGGCTCAAAAGCGATATCGCCTTTTGGCCGCCAAAGCCAGGGAAATAGGCCTGGATTGCGGGCTTTTACATTCACGGTTTCTTAAAATAGATCGCCGGAGAAACGAAGGCAAATGGGCAGGGCTTTTTGGTAAAGCGGGGCGGGATTCCCGCCAGGAAAAAGGACGGATTTTAGTAGGAACACAGGTTTTAGAGCAATCATTGGATATTGACGCAGATTTTTTAGTGACACACCTCTGCCCTACTGATATGCTTTTTCAGCGTTTAGGCCGGTTGTGGCGGCATCGTGAAAACGATGATATTCGCCCAAAAGAAGCCAAGCGCGAAGTTTGGATTATGGCGCCGCGCTTAAACGACGCCGTTCAAAATCAAAAAAGCCTTGGCAAGTCAGCCAAGGTTTATAGTCCATATATTCTTTGCCGCACACTTGAAGTCTGGCAGGGTATTTCATCGGTAAATATTCCTGGAGAAATTCGGCCATTGCTGGAGGCAACCTACAAAGAACGCCACGAAAAAGATACTATGGCCAGATATAAGCAAGAAACAGAAACAAAACGAGAGACTTTGTCCCGGCTTGCTTTGTATGGTGTTTCCCGAGGCGGTAAAACTTTATCGGAAAATAAAGCACTTACACGATATTCGGAAACGGAATCGGTAGAAGTTCTATTGATAAAAAAACAGGTTCAGGCAGAGAGCGGAACATTGTTGCGGCTGTTAGACGGCTCCGAATTATTACTGCCTAAGTTTACTGATGCCGTAACGCGCCGTCAAAAGGCTTCCGAATTATTGAAGAATACAGTATCAGTTCCGGTTCATCTTGCACCTGTTGCAAAAACAAGACAAATTGAGTGGCTAAGAGGTTATGTTTACTTAGGTGATTATGAAGAAAGTCCGTTTCGCGTGGCGATTGTGCTGGACAGTGATGAATTGCAAGGGATAGGATGTTCAGATGTGTCAGAAGATTATAATTTAAATTATGATTCTTGTTTGGGTTATCGGGCTGAAAAGAAAGAAAGGAATGATGATGACGAATAAATTTAATTTAGTGGATGAGCCATGGATTCCTGTCGCGGGAAAGGGTTTGGTGAGCCTTACGGATATTTTTTCTGATGCCAGTCTTTCCGCTTTGGGCGGTAACCCTGTTCAGAAGATAGCCTTGACCAAACTGCTTCTGTCGATTGCCCAAACGGCTTATACCCCTAAAGATGACGAAGATTGGAAAAACATAGGGGCATCCGGAATGGCCCAAAAGGCTTTAGCGTATTTAACGGCGAAGAAAGACCTCTTTTGGTTGTATGGTGAAAAACCGTTTTTGCAGATGCCTGCAATTGCAAAAGCGGAGGTGCAGAGTTTTGGTGCAGTTCAGGTTTCGGTTGCAACGGGTAATACGACTGTATTGACACAGAGCCAGATGGAAGTTTTATTGACTGACGCAGAAAAGGCAATCCTTGTCGTTCAAATGATGGGTTTTGGATTGGGAGGGAAGAAAACAGATAATAGTGCGGTTCTTTCTTCCGGCTATCAAAACAAATCCAATGACAAGGGAAAGCCTTCTACGGGAAAACCAGGCCCTTCCATTGGGTTTTTTGGATTTTTGCACAGTTTTTTGCAGGGGACATATTTGCAAGAAACCCTATGGTTGAATTACCTTACTAAAGAAAACATGGAAGAACTTAAAATTTTTCCAGAAGGTTTTGGGATCCCCCCTTGGGAAAAAATGCCACAAGGTGAGGATTGTCCTCTGGCTAAATCGTTAAAGAATTCTTATATGGGACGATTAATTCCGATTTCCCGGTTTGTCCTTTTGGCAGAAGAGGGAATCCATTATTCTGAAGGGATTGCTCATCAGGGTTACGCTGGCGGAGTTGTGGATGCCAGCGTAGCGGTTGATTTTTCTACCTCTAAACCGAAGGTTCTTTGGGCAGATCCTGAAAAGCGTCCGTGGAGACAGTTGCCGGCATTGCTTTCTTTTTTGGGAAGTGAAAAAAAAGGCGTGTTTGATTGTCTGCAATTGCTGTTAGGAATTCCACGGGCAAAAAAATTTCTTATCGAATTCGGGCTTTGGTCTGGAGGGCTAAGAGTCAGTAACAATGCGGGAGAACAATATGTTTCCGGAACAAATGATTTTGTTGAATCTGAGATACAATTAAGCACCGCATCATTGGGTGATGCTTGGTTTGGCAAGCTTAAGCACGAGATGGATGATTTGGACGGTCTTTCCAAAACGGTTTATGGTGCAACAATAGGATTCTTTAAGACTCAGAAATCCGAAGGTAAAAATCAGGCGGCGCAAGCCTCGAATCTTTTCTGGCAGCTTTGCGAACGGAAGTTTCAAACACTTGTGGATGCTTGTGCTGACGATTCCGGGAAAGAGGTGAAAAAACTTCGTGTTGTGTTCGCCGGGTTTGTAAACAAAGCATATAATACCTATTGTGCTAAAGATACAGCGCGTCAATTAGACGCCTGGGCGGCAAATTGCCCTAACTTAGTAAAATATTTAGCCGAATAAGGAGGTTTTATGGATAATACCAAAACATTGAAGAAGGGACGGGGACAATCCTTTATGGAATTTGTTTTAGCGCGCATGAAAAAGGATAATGCATTTGGGGCGGCTTTGCGCCGGGCGGACAATCCGGCTACAGAATATCAGTCCTGGGAATACTTAGCTGCATGGTGTGATATTGATAAGGATTGGGAACGGCAGCCATTCGCGGCAGTGGCGGCGGCTATTGCCCGCGCTGAGCCTGCGTCCGATGGATTTTTAGGAATCGGCAAAGCAATCGCGGAGTGCTATGAAGACAGAAATAAGTCGGATTCCGCAAAATCCAAGCTGCGTCGTTTGCTTGCATGCGATTCAGCGGCAGAAGCCTGTGTTATTTTACGTCCGCTATTGAGTTTGATTGCTTCTCACGGCGTTCGTTTGTGTTACGGGCAATTGCTCAACGAGCTGATATATTTCGGTGACGGTGAAAAAATAAAGGCAAAATGGGCGGTTGATTTTTATGGAAGGAGGGAAAATGATAGCATCGGTGCTTAGGTTGAATCGCGCCGATTGTAGGGCGCTGAAGCTTGAAGATGCGTATAGTATTCACAGAATAGTTTATTCTTTGTTCCCTAAACAAGATAACGAGACACGGGATTTTCTTTTTGCAGATAAAGGTGGTGACTGGAATTGCCGCCAGGTATTAATTCTTTCTGAACGAAAGCCTGCTGCCCCTGAATTCGGAGAGATTGAATCAAGGGAGATACCGGAATCTTTCTTGCGATGGGATAACTACGGCTTTGAAGTGATCGTGAATCCAACCCAAAGGAACGGACCATCTAAAAAGACAACGCCTATACGAGGCATAGAGAATTTGCATAAATGGTTTATCCGGAAGGCGCCTGCATTGGGCTTTGAAGTTGAACCGGAAAGTTTGCAGGTTACCCGCATTGGCGTTAGAAGGTTTGATAAAAACAAAGAGGAAAAGATAACACATGGTTCGGCAACTTTTATTGGTAAGCTCAGGGTAATTGACAGGCAGTCCTTTATAAAAAGCTTTAAGGAGGGTATTGGGCGGGCAAAGGGGTTTGGTTTCGGATTGCTCCAGATTGTACCCATTCAGAAATAACAGAAAGTATTAACAATAAAAACTTAGGAGGAATAATATGAACCAGAATCAGAACCAAAGTTCAAATCCATATCGTAATGTGCGCGTAGAATTTCATATTTTGCAGTCTTTCCCGGTTACGTGTTTAAACCGTGATGATGTGGGAGCGCCTAAAACGGCCGTGGTAGGCGGAACGACTCGTGCCCGGGTCAGTAGCCAGTGTTGGAAGCGCCAGGTACGGCTTGCGATGCGGGATTTTGGAGTTACGCTTGGAACCCGGACAAAGCTCATCGGAAAGCTTATTGCCAAAGCGTGCGAAGACAATGGAGCAACTCCGGAACAAGCCAAAGCCTGTGGCGATAAGATTGAACAGATATTTATCAAAAAAGCAGATGATAAAAAACCTAAAAAGGGGAAAGCAACTGATAAGGAAGTAAAAGCTGCGGAAGCGGATGAGGTTGATGAAGCAGCAAGTAGTGAAAAGGCAGATACCCTTTTGTTTCTGAGTCCTAAAGAGGTTGATATTTTAGCAGAAGCGTTTAAAGCGAATAATTTTAATCCCGACGAGGTAATTAAGGATAAAAAGAATCCGGTTAAAGATGTAGAAAAGCTAATTGGCAAGGTTGAACAACATATAGACGCTTTGGATATTGCTCTTTTTGGCCGAATGGTCGCACAAGCCGCAAAACTTAATGTCGAAGCCGCTGCGTCTTTTGCTCACGCCATTTCAACCCATAAAGTAACTAACGAAGTGGAATTCTTTACCGCTCTGGATGACAAATCAGAAGAGCCTGGTTCCGCCCACATGGGAAGCCTGGAGTTCAATTCTGCTACTTATTATCGTTATGTCAGCCTGGATATTGGACAGCTTTGGCAGACTTTGGCGGGACAAAATATCCCTGAATCCGTGGAATCTTTTGTAAAGGCACTCTTTGTTGCGGTTCCAAGTGCTCGCCAGACCACGCAGTCCGGAGCTTCTCCATGGGAGTTTGCAAAGGTTTTTGTGCGTACAGGGCAACGTTTACAAGTGCCTTTTGAAACGGCTGTTAAGTCTCAAAACGGAGGATTTCTGGAACCCAGCAAAAAAGCAATGTGCGATTATTTAGATAAAAAAGAAAAACTTGCCGGCTCTCTCTTTGGGAAGAACAAAAGTTTTGATTTTGGAGAGGAAGCAGAATTCAATATCGATAACCTTATTGAATCAATCAAGGATGCAATCGCGGGGGGTACTAAAAAATGAACACCCGTTTTATGTTGCTGTGGCTGGAAGCGCCTTTGCAATCGTGGGGAGTGGATTCAAAATTCGGCAGACGCGACTCTCTCCCCTTCCCTACTAAGTCCGGCGTAACAGGGCTTTTGCTCTGTGCGTTGGGCGCGTCTGGGGAACAAAAAGAGTTATTAGCAACGCTGGCTAGTCTCAGGCAAACAGTCGTATCCTATGTCCGTACCCGGAAAACAAAAGAAGAGGTAACAATAAAAGTGGATCGGGAACCGCTTTTAAGGGATTTTCATATGGTGGGTAGCGGCTATGATGACAAGAATCCCTGGGAAACACTTTTGATTCCTAAAAAAAGTGATGGCAAACCCGCAGTAGGTGGTGGTACAAAAATGACCTACCGGTATTACCTTCAGGACGCCCGGTTTGCGGTGGTTTTAGAGGTGCCTGCGGAATCTGCGGTCTCGTTTGCCGAAGCATTAAAAAATCCGGTTTATGACCTGTATTTAGGGCGCAAGAATTGTGTGCCTACGGATTTTATCTATCAGGGAACCTTTGAAAGTGAAAAAGCCGCTTTGCAAAAAGCCGGCGAGGTCGCGCAGGAAAAAGGTTCTTTTGTTGAAGATTTTCAGGTGGTGGATGGGGAACAAAATGATGATGGTGAAACTATGACCTTAAATGATGTTCCGGTTCAGTTTGGCGAGACCAAGCGTTATCGGGATAGAAGGGTTACGGTGATTCAAAAATGAGTGATATATCTTCTTTTGCAAACGAGAGGAATAACCGGTTACTGATTAAGATAACAAGGGAAAACCTGCCGCAAGTAAAGGACAAGTATCCATTTTTATATTTAGAACGAGGACGTTTGGTGATAGATGACAGCAGTGTTAAATGGATTGATTGCGATTGCAATGTGGTCCGCTTACCGATTGCAACGATTAATACTGTTTTACTTGGTCCAGGAACGACTATAACCCATGAAGCTGTTAAGGTTATGGCTGCTGCAAATTGTTCTGTGTGTTGGGTTGGCGAGGATTCATTATTGTTTTATGCAGTGGGGCAGAGTCCAACGGCAGATTCGCGCAATATGCGAACACAAATGTTGTTAGCCGCTGATAAAAAAAAATCAGTAGAAGTGGCGCGCCGGATGTTTGCCCGTCGCTTCCCCTTGGCAAAACTTGCCGGGAAAAGCCTAAATGAAATGATGGGGATGGAGGGGTATCGTGTTCGGCAGTTGTACGAACAGCATGCGGTTAAATATAATGTGGGTTGGAAAGGGCGTTGTTTTCAGCCGGGAAAATTTGAAATAGGCGATATTACCAATCAGGTTTTAACATCCGCAAACGCGGCGCTTTATGGTATTTTAACTTCAGCTATTTATAGCATGGGATATTCGCCTCATATAGGATTTATCCATTCGGGAAGCCCTTTGCCTTTTGTTTATGATTTAGCCGATCTATACAAAGAAGATCTTTGCGTTGACCTTGCCTTTTCTTTGACCTTGGAAATGGCGGGGATTTACAATAGGGCAAAAGTAGCTTCGGTGTTTCGCAAGAGAGTTATTGAGATGGATTTACTGGGCAGGATAGGGCCGGATATTCAAGATATATTGGAAGGAGACAAAGATGCTCGTAGTACTTGCAAATGATATTCCTCCGGCGGTTCGGGGTAGAATGAAATTATGGTTTGTAGAGTCCCGTCCCAATGTTTTTGTTTCAGGGATTAAGGATTCTGTAGCGAATGATGTTGTGGAATACTTATATAAGCATTGTCCTGTCGCGTCCGGATTGATGGTTTTTCAAAAAATAAACAAAGCTCCTGGTTATAAGATTCGGGGGATAGGAGATACTAAGCGCTCTTTGATCGAAATAAGTGGCTTACAGTTGGTGCAGGAAAAAAAAGGAACTGTCTAAGTGCTGCCATATCTTGTGTGTTTAGAAAACTAAAGCACAATATTTTGCTGTCTTCCCCGCGCGAGTGGGGGTGTTTCTCGTTTCGTCAATTTCAATCGTTTTGTCGCATTGTCTTCCCCGCGCGAGTGGGGGTGTTTCTAAGTAAAAAAGAAGTTTTTGCTGAGTATAAAAGTCTTCCCCGCGCGAGTGGGGGTGTTTCTTGTTCAAAGTTTAAAAGAATGCGGACACGCACAGTCTTCCCCGCGCGAGTGGGGGTGTTTCTGTGGGTTCTTTGTGTCAGGAATGCTTTGACGAAGTCTTCCCCGCGCGAGTGGGGGTGTTTCCCATCCGTACCATATGGCGAAAAACAAGCCCGGAGTCTTCCCCGCGCGAGTGGGGGTGTTTCTGCGGAGGGTATTGCATATGAGGAAAGAAGCGCGTCTTCCCCGCGCGAGTGGGGGTGTTTCTCGTCCTCAAGAGCATCCTCGTTATTTAGGTGCGTCTTCCCCGCGCGAGTGGGG
>NZ_CAADGZ010000119.1:0-10749 GCF_900696675.1 uncultured Candidatus Kuenenia sp.
AATATATAGGAAAATTAGGCACAATCGATATTTTATTATTAAACAGGGCGGGCAGATCAAATACGCCGATCATCAAGATCAGTCTGTGCCAACCTGAGGGAAGCTTGGGCAAAAAGGCGTTACCCTGCACATTTTGTAAGCAAACTTACAGACTGTGACGGAGAAAACAGTGAAACAGATACATGGTTAGACTTTGCACGAGACTGCAACTACATTACGGACAAACATCATAAGGAGCTGACGTCTATTTGCTTAGAAGTTGGAAAAATGCTTGGGAGTATGATCAATAATCCAAAGCCGTTTCTGATCTCCGCCCCCTGACCCCTGACTTCTGGTCTCTGCCCTCTGCCCTCTGCCCTCTGCCCTCTGACTCCTGACTTATGCCCTCCGCCCTCCGACCTCAACTATTTAATGAATTTTCCAATTGACAATCCCTGAATAAATGTTTAATATGCCGAACGTTTGAAATTATAAACGTTTATTATTTCAAACAATCCTCTCCTTTGTTGTTTATAGTTATATAACTTATGAGTGTGATGCCAAATATGGATGTGTAATCCTATTCCACCGGCAAACAAATTGATCATAAGTCATTAAATATTGTAAGTTACATATATAACACCCATGTAACTGAGAGGGATGAAGTCCATGAATACTACCCGCTTGAACAGTTTGAACTAATTGAATGTTTAGGAATTTCAATATTTTTAGTTAAGCAATAAACAAACCCACCCCCCAACCCCTCCAAGAGGGGATTTATCAAATTCCCCTCTTGGAGGGGTTGGGGGGTGGGTAAAAATGAATGCCGTTTGGTTTTTGTCTTTTAAAAACCCGACCTCATTGAATGTCAATACAAATCAATTATCTACACAACCGTTTAACGAATCAGCCATTACAAGATAACTGTAAAATAAATGAAAAGTATTTTTTCTAAATTTTTATATCTATTTAACCGTAGAGAAAAGCTACAGATATTTGCCCTGTTTATTTTAATACTTGTGAGCGCATTGTTTGAGACATTTGGGGTGGGTCTAATGTACCCCTTTATTTCGATACTTAAAAATCCGGAAGTCATCCACTCTTATAGAATTTTGCATTGGTTTTATGTTTTCATGGGTATGGGATCCTTGAAAGAATTCTTAATTTGGGCTGTAATAGGATTGATTGCATTTTATTTATTCAAAAATGCCTTCCTGGTTTTGTTGGCTTATGCACAATCAAGATTCATTTATAATAAACAGATATTGTTTGCCCAGCGTTTATTTGTTTTCTATCTTAATCAGCCCTATACCTTTCATGTGCAAAGGAATACCGCAGAATTACTGCATAAAATCAACGTTACGGTTTCTACGCTTTTTAGTGGTTTTCTGCTTTATGCGATAATGTTCGTGATTGAAATAATAACTACTATGTCCATCCTTAGCCTACTCATTATATTAAAACCACTGCCGTCTATAATTGCAGTAGGCGTGTTGGGTATTATTACAATTTTTTTTTATAAGTTAATTCGGAAAAAGATCGGGAAGCTCGGTGAGATGAGGCATCATTTCGGCGAACAGATGGCCCGCTGGGTTAATCAGGGTTTGGGCGGGATAAAGGAAACCAAGGTGCTGGGGAGGGAAGGATTCTTTGCCAATGAATATAATAAAAACAGCAAGGGATATGTTAATGCAGAAAGATTTCTCTATGTGATTAATCAACTCCCTCGCCCATTTCTGGAGACGATATGCATTTTGAGTATGTTCCTGATAATGCTATTAATGATGGCTCAGAATAAAGATTTGGGATCGATCATACCCACATTGTCATTATTTGCAATGGCCGCTTTTCGAATCATACCATCTATGAACCGCATCTTTGCAGCTGCCACAGTAATGCGCTACAACAGTTCTTCGGTTGAAATAGTTTATAATGAACTGACCTCTTTCGATAAACATCCTGCTTCATTTGAAAGGGCGCCTGCTGATGTTATTGCAAAAACAGTGGACAAACCAAAAACTCCTGCTGTTTCCTTTCCCGCAGGAGAGTCCTTCTTTGATAATGCAATAGAACTTAAGAACGTTTCCTATCAATATCCCAATACTGAGAAGGCAGTTCTTAACGGTATTTCGCTCGTAATTCCAAAGCACTATTCTATCGGATTTGTTGGTCCTTCGGGGGCAGGCAAGACTACTCTTGTGGATGTGATTATCGGCCTGCTTATGCCAACGCAGGGAGAGGTATTGGTTGATGGTAAAATTATGAAAGATAGTTTATCAGATTGGCAACGCCGAATAGGTTACATTCCACAGAGCATATATCTCTCCGATGACACCATTCGGCGTAATATTGCTTTTGGTTTGTCTGATGAACAAATCGATGAGAATCAAATCTGGTCAGTTCTTGACTCTGCACAACTTAAGGAATTCGTTAATAATCTACCTGACAAACTGGGTACTTTTGTAGGGGAGCGAGGCATTCGTCTTTCTGGCGGCCAACGGCAACGCATAGGTATTGCCAGGGCATTGTATCGTAATCCTGAAGTTTTAATTATGGATGAAGGTACCGCCTCTCTGGATAACGAAACAGAATGGGAAATTATGCAAACAGTAAAAAACTTACGTGGGGAAAAAACAACAATAATTATTGCACACCGTTTAAGTACTATAAAAAATTGCAATCTGCTGTATTTCATAAAAGATGGTACTGTTGCTGACTATGGGGCGTATGACGAGTTGCTCGATAAAAGTTTTGAATTCAAGGCAATGGTAATGGCTGAGGAATAAAAAAACTGAGTAATAAAAAAACTGAGTAATAAAATAACACATTTGAAGAAACAACCACTTAATATTTCAGATGCAACCTCCACCCATCCATAAATTATCTTGAGTTAATGGATAAGTTAAATTTTATCTTAAGACATATTTATAAAATAAATTCTTTTTTACTTAGGAGACTGCTATATTACTATAGTTTCTTGGTTAACAGTCTGTGTTTTTATTTGAAAGATATTACAATAGGGAAAAAATATAAAATCTATGGAAATATCTTCATAGAAAACTCAGGGAAGATCGTAATGGGAGATAATTTTAAAGCAAATTCAGGAAAAAGATATAATCCTATTGGGGGAGATACGGTTCTTCGGCTAATATGCGCGAAAAACGCTGAATTGAGTATTGGAAATAATGTAGGAATTTCAAATTCAACGATTTATTGTACGACAAAAATTGTAATAGAGGATAATGTGGCTATCGGAGGCGGGTGCAAAATATGGGATACCGATTTTCATTCACTAGATCCCACGATAAGATTAACTGCCTTAGATAAGGGGGTTAATATAAAAACAGGCACTATTCATATTAAAAAAAATGCCTTTATCGGAGGGGGAGCTGTTATATTAAAAGGTGTAACTATTGGAGAAAACTCAGTTATAGGGGCTTATAGCCTTGTTTCTGCGGATGTGCCTGCAAATGAAATTTGGGGTGGAAATCCTGCCAAATTTATAAGAAAATTATAGGCTTGACTAGTTAAGAGTAACTACCTAAATCTTGCACATATCACAGTGTGTTTGTAATCATAAGTGCAGTTTTGACACATATCTGCCTGTGCGTTGCATGCAGACAGGTAAACGCTGATTCACATTGATTTTTCAACAAAATGTACCTAATTTTATCTGCGCTTATCTGTGTTAATCGAAGATATCGTGCTATATGGAAATCTATTTTTGTTGTACGTTTAAACAGTGTAAGATGGGTTTGAAAGATGTGTTGTCATTAGAAAAGGGAGCAATGTTTCGTGTTTAAAAATTTTTATAGAGAAAAAGAAATTAAAGATAAGTTATCAGAAGTAGATAAAGTACATCCTCAATTATATAATCTCTTATTAGAAAAGATAGAGTTCCGCAAATATCGCAGATTTAAAAAAACGATAAGACAATCAATAAGAAAATTCCTTGCAATGGGGGTAAAAGAATATTTAAAAACACTTTTCAGTAAAGATATTGTTAGTAAAATTAATACTCCTTCAAATAAGAAAAAAGTTATATTTGTTGTTGGTTTAACATTTAATAGTGTAGGAATGAGTATCTACTTGAGAAAGACAGGGGAATTTGAGACAATCTTACTTGTGGAAAATCCCTGGCTCGTAGATTTTTTTAAGCAATATTTTGATGAAGTTTACGTATACAATTCTTATTACGAAGTTGCATATATATTGCTTGCTTCGAAACCTTATATTGTCCATGTCCATGGGGCATCTTGTTATTATTTTTTTGGTGTTGTAGCACAATGCCTTAATAATGCCGGCATAATTGTTGGGTTTGTTGACCCACCTTCTTTTGAACCATCGGCAGATAATCCTAATGAATTGCGGAAAAAACCTAAAGAAACGCAGCTAGATTGTTATTCAGAGGAATTTCTTTTTAAAAAGGCAGATGGAATTGTTCTCACCATGAATACCCTTGTTGCTGGAGAACAATTATGTCTTCGTTACAACACAAAGGTACCATTACTTGAATTTCCCACATACGTATGTGACAAGTTTTTCAAGGAAGAAGAGAAATATTCACGAAGAGATGGTAAGACTTACCTAGTATATGGTGGTATTGTTACTCCTTCTGATAAACCAAAGGAAATATTTGGATCAACTCAACTTATAGATCTTGCAAAAAGTTTAATTAATCAGGGATTACATTTCCATATGTACCTTTCTCCGCATTTTTCTCCAATTCAAATTAATAAATTATATTCTGATTATGTTCAATTAACTGCCAATATACCTAATTTCAGTTTTAAGTATGGAATCCCACTTGATAAAGCAACAAAAGAGTTCTCAAAATATGATTTTGCGGTTTTGATGATACATTTAACAGATCAAACAAAATTGAATGTATTTCATTACGATACCTGTATACCAACTAAATTTTTTACTTATCTATCTGCAGGGCTGCCAGTTATTGTAAGTAAAGAATTTGGTTATATTGCATCGCTCGTCAAAAAACATGAAATTGGTATTGTGATAAGTGAAAATGAAATCGATTCACTTTCCGAAATAATAAAAAGATACGACTATGAAAAATTAAAAGCCAATGTCAAACGAGCAAGGGAAGAGCTTTCCATGAAAAGGCATATTAATCGTTTAATTGAGTTCTATGAGGAAGCTTGTAGTAAATCAACGAATAGTGTTTGTAAAGAGATGGCTGTAACGGGCGCAAATAAAAACTAAAATCTCGGTTATAACAACATAAAAACGATAAAACTATGTTGTCTTTCGTACTTCTCATATAATTTGATATATCGTTCTATAATTATCCTTACCGGAATTACAAGTCGGGATTATTTTACCAGTTAATTAATTTCTAGGAACAGCTCATGATAGTAAAAATTCTCATTATAAAGCTGGGATTTTCAGAGACTTTGGATACGGAGATAGGACGGGTTCCAAGCCTTGGAGATGTACTGAGGACAACGCCAATATTATGGGCATTGAAGGAAAAATACCCGGATTCACATATAACATGGCTTGTCTCTGAAAATGCAGAGCAGTTATTACATGGGAACAAATTTATTGATAGGATTTTGACGTGGGATGCCTTTGTACCATTTCAGTTGATGAGAGAGAAGTTTGATATCCTCATAAACCTCGAAAAGATATCAGGCGTAGCAGCACTTTCTGATATGATTGACGGATGGACACGGTATGGCTTTCGATTTGACAGTATTACCGGAAGTTACCACGCATATGAAAGTGGTTTAAGTTTTATCGATTATATAGAGAGAAAAAAGAAAACCAATAATACAAAAGATTTCTGGCAAAAGGTCTTGATTGAAATGCTCGGTGTAGAATGGAAGGGACAAGAATACATCATAGGATATAAACCTAGGACGGAGGAAACGTATGACGTTGGACTAAACTACGAAGTTGGCTCTAAGTGGCCCACGAAAGCTATGCCTATGGAAAGATGGAAAGAACTTGAGAAAAGGCTTCTGGATTTAGGTCACACCGTGTCGTGGCAGCGGGGGCTGAAGGATTTGTACGAATATATGGATTGGATAAATTCCTGCAAACTAATCATATCGACCGATAGTCTTGGAATTCACTTGGCAATTACTTTTAAGAAAAGAGTTTTGGGGCTTTTTGGATCAACGGATTCACAGGAAATATATTTTTATGAAAAAGGTAAAGTTGTTCATTCGAAACAGGAATGTGAATACATGCCTTGCTATCGTTCAAAATGTATCACGGATTTGAATTGCATGAATAGCATAAATATAGACAAGGTAGTTGAGGCGTTAAGAGAAATGCTCAGTAAATAAAGAGGTGGAATGGAATTGGAAAAATCAAACATATCGAAAGAAATAAGAAAGACAATTATTGAACTGGCTCATAAATCAAAAAGTCCTCATGTAGGATCTTCTTTATCCTGTGTGGACATATTAACGGTTCTCTATTTTGATGTGCTAAACTTGCAACCATGGGAAAAAAGGGATATCTTCATTTTGAGTAAGGCACATGCTGCAATGTCCCTTTACAGCACTCTAGCTACAAGAGGAATAATGGATAAGAAACTCTTGCAGGGATATTATCAAAACGAAGGAACGCTTCCGGCACATCTCGATAGATTTACTGCAAAAGGGGTAGAAGTATCGGCAGGTTCACTAGGGCATGGATTTAACATGGGGCTTGGCATGGCCTTTGGATTTAAAAAGAAAAAACAAGACAGGAAGGTATACGCCTTAATAGGTGATGGAGAATCACAGGAAGGTTCTATCTGGGAAGGCGCCCTGTTTGGTTCAAAACTCGGATTAGATAACTTTACCGCTATCATGGACTATAACAATCTCCAGGGATACGGAAGGGCACGGGAATTATGCAGTTTTGAGCCGATAAAATCGAAATGGGAGGCATTCGGGTGGCATGCCATAGAAACAAATGGCCACGACCTCGATGCTATCAAGGGCGCTTTATGTGAAGCCACAAATGGAAAACCCAAAATAATTATTGCACATACTACCAAAGGTAAAGGCGTTTCCTTCATGGAAGATCAACTTATATGGCACTATTATATTGTTGCGGATGAATATAGAGATAAGGCGCTTCGAGAATTAGAATAAGTCTTTTAAGTGATATTTTTGAGGGAAGGCGAATGAAGCTAATCGAAAAAGAAATAAATATCTTATTGGAGAAGGGATATTACAAAAATAAAGAAGAATTAATGGATGACGCATGTAGATCTCTTTTGAGAAACAGACCTCATTTGAGAATAGATATCGCCACAACTTTATATGGAAGGGCAGAGATTTCACTGACAAAAGCATCAGAAATTGCAGGTGTATGCACAGAAGAATTCAAAAAAATTTTAAAAGACAAGGGATTCGTAATGGAGGTTCCACCAATTCCTAAAGAAGAACTAGATAAACAGGTGAAATTTATAATAAAGTAGAAATATATAAATGACAATTTTTGATACGGATATTTTGAGTACATTTGCGAAGATTAACAGACTGGATTTAATAAAGAAATTGTTTGGAACGATTTATATTACTCCAATGATAAAAGAAGAACTTCTTGCCCCTTTAGAATATGGATATAAATTTCCATTACAAATTCTGAATGATAGTACTGTTATTATGCCAACAGAAGGAGACTTGCGTTTATATGCAAATTTAAGTATCCTCTCAAAATTTCATGGTAAATGCTGCTTGTTAGACAGTAAAACCCGCATAAATACTGGCTTTCGATAAATTTAAAACGGGTTTTACCCTGCTTTTTTGAGAGGATACAAATTTAAGAACAAAACTTGGTAAAGGGGAATCAGAAGCTATTTCTATAGCACGGGGTAGAAAACTATCATTTGTCACAAATGATAAAGTTGCCCAAGAAATAGCAAAAGGAAATGGAGTAAACATTATATCTATGCAAGCCATTTTGAAGGCATCTTTAGAGAATCACTTTTTATCAAAAGTGGAACTTTTTGAAGTCATTAAAGATATGGGATTTAAAGACGGTCTTACTATACCAGAAGATGAAATAAAGAATATCCTTGACCAAAACAAGTCAGAAAGCGACTAAAAGGGCAAATGAGAAATACATTTATAGACACAATAATTGACACATGCAAAACAAGAGAGGACGTTTTCATTATCAGTGGAGACGCTGGTCTTGGCGTCTTTGATGAATTCAAAGAGAAGCGTGCCGAAAGGTTCTTGAATCTTGGTGTTGCTGAGCAGAATATGATTAGTTTTTCTGCAGGGCTCGCGATGACAGGTTTTAAGGTCTATGTATACAACATAATTCCTTTTGTCCTGTATCGTTGCTATGAACAGGTGAGAAATGATATCTGCTATCAAGAGCTGCCAGTCACATTAGTCGGTATTGGAAGTGGGATCACTTACTCTCCCCAGGGAATGACCCATTATTCTGTAGAAGATCTGGGGATAGCACAAACCCTCCCGAATTTGAAAGTTTTTTCGCCTATAGATCCGATAGAGGCAAAACTTGCAGCAAGATATTCTTTAAGCAGCGAATCACCCCTATATGTGAGACTTGCCAAAAGAGGTGAACCTAATATACACAAAACCGAAAATTTCGATATAACCGAACCTCAGCTTGTTGAGGACGGAGAAGATATTGCTCTTGTTTTTCATGGATCTATTGGCTTAGAGGTATTGAAAACCAGAGAACTATTGAAAAAGGATGGAATCCGTCCAAAGTTTATTTCAATTCCCATGGTAATGCCGATAAATACAGAAAAATTGTTTTCTATGCTTCAGAATCTAAAATGTGTTATTACGGTAGAAGAGCATTTCATAAATAGCGGGATTGGTTCCATGCTGTCAAGGGAATATGTGAAGACAAAGCCGGGTTGGGAGCTGTTCACGCTCGGAATACCAGATGGATTTATTCATGTAATCAAAGATTTGGATGGCATGCGAGAATATTTTGGAATTTCAGCGGCCAAAATAGCGGAGTATATACGAAAGAAAGCAACTGTGTAAGAAAGGTGAAAGGGAGAAATGGGAAGATTGTTAAATATAGTTACACCCCTGCATAAAAAGACAAAGAGAGATTATATCGGAAGGATGACGGACAATAAAATCGAATGTATGAAAATCGCCAAGAAATATGGACAGGAATACTGGGACGGTGACAGGCGATATGGATACGGTGGTTACAAATATGATGGCAGGTGGGAGGCCGTTGCCAGAAAACTCATAGAAACATATAATCTTACCGATAATGCAAAGATTCTTGACGTTGGTTGTGGAAAGGGGTTTTTGCTTTATGAGTTTAAAAAACTTCTACCAAACTGCAGCATAGCAGGCTTCGACATCTCTGAGTATGGACTTAAAAATGCTAAAGAGGAAATAAAGGAAAAATTGTTTCAATATAAAGCTCAGGATGTCTATCCTTTTGGGAATGACGCCTTTGACCTGGTTATTTCAATTACAACCCTTCACAATCTCCATGTGTTTGAATTTAAAACAGCCATAAAGGAGATTGAAAGAGTAGGGAAGAATAAGTATATCGTTGTGGAAGGATACAGGGATGAGGATGAGTTGTTTAACCTCGAATGCTGGGCATTAACCTGTGAAAGCTTCTTCAAACCGCAAGAGTGGATTTGGTTGTTCAATGAGTTTGGATATACCGGGGATTATGAGTTTATCTATTTTGAATAAAGAATAATTTTGGACGCAGATGAACGCGGATTACATAGATTTTAAATATTAAAAAACACCGATGGGGGTATTGGGAACGTTAAATATGAGCCACGCTAAGGCTGCAGATAAAGAAAAAAAAGAAGAATATAATCAATATAAAATGCACCTTTTAGATGCTCGAAAAACTACCTTCCAACAGCTTGATAAGGCCATATTTACTCTTTCTGGTGGTGGTTTGGGATTATCAATTGCTTTTTTAAAAGATATAGTTTCCATTAAACAGGCTGCATGGTTATATCTTTTATTTTCTTCATGGAGTTTATTTATAGCTTCTATTATCTTAACGCTTGTATCATTTCTATCTAGCTGGGTTGCGATAGATAAGCAACTCAACTTTGCCGAAGAATATTATAATCAAGATAACACATCAATTTTAAGTAAAACGAATAAAGCATCAATCTTAACCATCACATTGAATATTATTTCCGTAGTTTGTTTCGTTATAGCAGTTATACTTATAGTTCTTTTTATTTCTAAAAACCTTTTAAAGGAGCGCGTTATGAATAAACGTTATGATGCAAATGTGATGCAGGAGTTGGAAGGATTAGGTGGGTATGTTCCTCCAATGATGCAAAAAGGCAAGAGTATTATGGTAGAAAAAAAAGGATTTGTTCCAAATAAATTACCAAAAGATTCTGGAAAAACGTCTTCTACAAATTCCGATCAAAATAAAAAACCAAAACCTAAAACTAATAATTCGGATAGACAGTTAACAATAATTACTTAAATTTATTATTGTAGATTTGGCAAATCAAATAATAAACAGTTATTGAGTTAGAATTTTACTGATTAAACTCAATAACCATTTTAAATTATTTAAAAGCAAATGATACGGAGGTTGGGCTTTTGCTTAATTTTGGCAGTAAACCGGAAATTAAACGCAGGGTATTTGGTAATTCGAGGGAAAATATATCTGTGTTTATCTGGTACGCCAAGAAGCGTATATATATCAGTTGGTGCAAATCCAACCCGCCAATTGACCGTTCGGGCGGTAGCGAAAGAGGCAGAAAGCCTCACGGGAGGACGTAAACAGCGATGAATACGTTCGAGT
>NZ_CAADGZ010000120.1:0-10673 GCF_900696675.1 uncultured Candidatus Kuenenia sp.
AAGTCTCGCCACCTCTGACGAAGCTCTTCCATTGATTGTCCCGTGGGGCGAAGGGTTTCGGCCGAGGCGGCAAGACCTGCAAGTAGTTGCGCTTTCAGTTCCGCTGAGATGCCCTTCCTCGCGGTTTCGACAATCAACCGAATCTTGGGCTCTAGCCGTGACGTTTCTTCCGGAGGCTGTTCAATCAGATTTGAGACCCGGCTCGCAAGGGCTCGAACGACATCCTCCGGACGGATGCCTAAAGACAATTCCCGGGGAACATCAAACGGATCGTTGAACAAGAGCGGGGAACTCCATCTGAGCGTGCGGCGCTCCAAGACAACGGCCGCCGTAGATGCCGACATGTATTTGAAGAAACTGTCGCGATTATGTGTTCGGTTGGTCAATCGCATGTTGTTCTCTTTGGCGGCTAAACGTAAAGTTGAGGGGCGCCGCGCTTTTGCGGCGTCCCGCTCGAACGCCGGGTTGGGCTTTTTAGCCATGGTAAGCATCCCGTACATTTGGAACCACCTCAACAACTGCAGTGAGGATGACTAAGCTGTGGCGCAATAGCTGCTCACTACGCTCTGGGGCAAACCAATGTCCATTAAATTTTCCACCATGAAATAAGTTGTTCCGGACGCAGCGAATATATTGAAGAAGTTTGTCGGCACGGGAATTTGTATTTGGCTCTACGTCTGCCCAAGCAATTACACCATCAACGATCATTTGTTTTTTTGGTGGAGCATGAAATATAAATTCAATGGCCTCTTTTAGCTCTACAGTATTTGGATTGAAAATAATATATTCAATTGAGGAAGAAAATTTTTGCCAATTTGCTTCCGCTGCACCATCGCCATTGTTGTAGCCCGATGCTTTCAACGCATACTCAACTCGAGAAAAGACCTGGAAGAGTTTGATAGCAAGTTGATCAATGTGCTTATGAGCTGTCATCTTGATTATGCCCAACGCCGCGTTAAGGGGCGCACATGGAGGAGCGCAGCGACGACATGAGCGTCCCTCTTGAACGCATAGTTAGATTTCATAGCCAATAAACCCCGCCGCCAGTAGAGCAAAAGCGAGCACCCACATAACAACGTAGATTGACTTATGGATTGAGCCGGCGCTACACACCTCAGGAAGGGCCTCCTTACCACTGTAGGCGGCTCCACTTATATCCGTATTCTTCAACGCTACTTTGTTGTCCACGTCTCCCTTCATGAAGGCGTGTGCCGGGCCGTCAATCATTAGAAGCTTTTCAATATCTCTGGCAGTTTCGTTACAAACCTCGCCCCAAAAGCGATTCCGCTCATAAATGCGATACCACAATAAGAGCATGGACCAATCCACTCCGGCAGCAAGTACCTTGGTGAAAATAGTAAGAGCCTCGTGATCAACGTCAATCTTTGGAATGACCGGCAACAGCACACCGACGAAAACGATCACAACAGCAGCAATGGTCCACGATAGATTGTCGTAATGATGCTTTGATTCAAAGTACTGACGATAAGCTTCCAGTAACGTTTCCGGATAGTGGTTGTTCATAGTCTCCTATTGAAATCTAACGCCGTTTTAACCGGCGCGGGCCACGAACACAAAACATTGCGCCGCCGTCACACCGCGTCCGGTTGAAAACATAGTTAGAGATCAGTGCCATGTATTTTCAATACCGATTTCAAATTGAATGCGATGAGCAATTTCGCCCTCTTTTGTTTTCTCGGTATTGGCACCGCCGCCAATGTTTACGAGAGCAACAAAAAACCCGGCCTTGTCTTTTTGACCACTTGCAGCTGTTACCGCTACATCGAATTTAACGCCGGGAATTTTGGAGGAGTCTCCCTTATTGTGCCTGAGGGAGAAAACTTCAAACTGATTTTTCGCAGGATCTTTCAGTTCGTCATTTGCTTCTCTGACGCCCTTCGCGATCTGAATTAGGACATTCTTAATAAAGTCACTGAGTTGAATGTTTTCCATAACGTCTCCCTGATCTCTAACGACCAAAATCAGCGGTGGCGTCTTTTGCCGTCCGCTGGATTGCATTGTTAGGCTTTCTTTTTCTTTAATCCTAATTCTGCTGCAACGATATCAAATGAACGACCTTCTTGATTTTTAGAATCACTTTTTGCCTTCCGAAGTTCGCGAAGATCATAATAATCTTCTAATTCTTCTTGCATTCGAAGATACTCTTTATAGGGAATTACAGCAAATTCCTTTTTACCATGTTTTTCAATTATTTGTGTTTTCATAATATTATCTATAAGCCTCCTTACGGTGAAGAATTCGATAAACAATAATTTTGTTTTCTGATACTTCAAAAAGTATCCGCCAATCTTTAACTCTGAGACGATATTCCGGCGAAAAATTTGTTAGCTTCTTAATATCACCTTTAAAACCTTTTTCTAAAGCAAACACAGCGCCTGCAATATGTTGAGCATCTTTCTTGGGGATCGAAGCTAAATCCTTGTGTCTCGCATAAGCAACCACCACCTGTGCGTAATGCTTGCAAGAAAGGCTTGAATCGGCAGCCTCAATAAATATTAAATCGCATAGTTATTGGTGGTTGGCTTAATGCACTTGTTAGACCTTTTTATTAATCATACGCTCGTACTCATCGTGAGTACCTATCCAAGCCCAAATATAATCTTTACCATCTTCAACTGAAAGTGCCCTATGATTCATTCCGACTCTGGCGGGAGCATTCCCGATTTTTTGTAAATTTTACCACATTGTATCACAAGCATCTCGCTTGCCGTTCAGGAATTTCTCTAAGTTGTAGAACGAAGCGATTGCTTCGTTCGAGCGAAGTGGCACTTCGCTCTACATCAACGAAAAAGTCGCCGAAGGCCTAACTTGTGAACTCGTAAAGTATAACAGATGGCAAGGATAAATCGGGTAGGACCAAGCTAACCTGTTACGTTGACTATGTTTCCACCCAACAATACATGTTTTCGTGCCTTAGAAGATCTTTTTTGGCACTTAAATGAGCATTGTAAGGAACAATCGGTTCTTTAAGTACAAACTTATCGCTACCCTCCTCTACCTTGCGTCCATGTGCTTTTAAACATAACTTAACCTTCGTATCTTCTACAAATCGCCTACTCCCTACTGCGATACTTGCTGTCCAACAGGACTCTCTCCTGAGGCCATTATCATTAATGGCAGCTTCTACCCACTGTTTATATTCATGCCTCAGTTGTTCCTTGTTGGATAACCCACATAATTCAATCAAGCCTTTTATGTCTATTAAGGCGTATCTATCCGGTGGGTTTTGTATCTCATTATATCCACTCATTGCCCATTCACACGGATGCTTTACAACACCAGCCCTGCCCATATTCAAATCAATATACATCATACATCTTATCAAATGTATGTCAGTTTCTATTGCCGTTGCGTGATATCTGTCTTCCCAAAATGCACCCTTACGCTTTTTTCTTTGATTATACTCCTGTGCAGTTCTCCCCGCTACCAATTGGATACTCTTCGGAATAACCTCACGACCATTGTCAATAACCAATAGATGAATATGATTTGATGTGACAGTATAGTTTAATATCCTTAATCCAAATCTCTTTTTAGCTTCAAACAGCCAGTACATCCAACGCTTACGATCTTTCAGAAATTTCAAAAGAAATTCTTTTTTATGGCATCTATGAGTAATATGCCAAACATAATTTGGGATATAATGTCTATTTGCACGTGCCATAACAAAAATTACTTAAACAACTCTTTTCTGTACTAAAAATAGGTATTTAAGGATAAAAATGTCACCCCTTTAAAGGTTATCTCTTTGTGCAGCGATAGTTGCTGTGCTGTTGCTGAAAGGGCTTCACGAAGACGGTTCATGAGTTTCGGCTTGCGGTCCATTTCCGACTTGTCTGGTGGACATTTGATGGTCATGTTCGAACTTGTTGTTACGAAGAGAGCTTCCTGTATTGTCTTCTCCCCTTGGCGAAATCAAGATGATAGGAAATTGCTTTTGCTTTAAAAAGGAAGATACTACAAAAATAAAGAAGAATGCAAGCTTTTTTTTGGTTATTCTGAGGAGTGAACGGGAAGGAATCTCTCCATACACATCAACCTAACCTTTATTAAGGGGAAATATGGGAACACGTCCCTTATTCTCCTACCAGATCAAACAAAATATGGGAAGTGTGTCCCCCTATCCCCCATACGGAACGAAAGGATAAAATACGTATTATCAATTGCAGAAAGGCAACAGCACGCGAAAGAAGATTTTATGAAGAAGGTATCCACTAAAGGCTCGTTGAGGGAAGAAGATATGAGGTCGGAATACGATTTTCCCAGTATGAAAAGAGCGGTACGGGGAAAACACTACAAAGCGTATCGTTCGGGTCATAAAGTTGAGATACATCAGGCTGATGGCACTATCTCAGTACAGTATTTTAAGCTTGAAGATGGAGCAGTTCTGTTGGCGCCGGACGTAAAAAAATATTTTCCTGATTCGGAAGCGGTCAACAAAGCACTTAGATCATTGATCGAGATTATTCCATCTAAACGGCGAATAACTGCCAACATCAAATGACAATCAGCCGCGTAACAAGTCGCTCAAGCGGACGGCAAAAACCAGCCGGCGCTTAGTTCGGCGTTATGTGTCAAAACAATATAAATGCCCAATCACATTCTAGCCTTGACAATGATATCATTAATGATACTATCTTAAAATGGAGCAAGATAAAAGATATTTTAGAACAGATGCGCCAAAGCCCTAATAATGTAAGATTCAATGATCTTTGCGCAGTTTGTGATAATTATTTTGGAGACGCACTTCAAAGGGGAAGCAGTCATCGAGTATATAAAACACCATGGCTGGATAACCCGCGGATAAATATACAGAATAATAAAGGAAAGGCTAAAGCATATCAAGTGAAACAAGTGCTTATGGCCGTTGAAAGATTGGAGATTGGAGATAAATTATGGCACTGAAAAATGATCATTATACTTATCGTGTTACATGGTCGGCAGACGACAATGAATATGTAGGATTATGTGCAGAATTTCCAGGCTTAAGCTGGCTTGCAAAAACTCCTGAGGGAGCATTAAGAGGCATACGCAAAGTTATTGCTGATGTAATAGATGATATGAAAAGAAACGGTGAGGAAATACCAGAGCCAATTGCTAATAGAACTTATAGCGGTAAGTTTATGGTGCGAGTTCCACCAGAAGAACATAGAAAACTTGCGATACAAGCCGCAGAAGCAGGAGTCAGTATAAACCGCCTTGCCAGTGCAAAATTAAGCAAATAATACACATAACCAGTCACTTAAGCTAACCGCAAAAAGACACGCGGTAGCTTAGCTCAACGTTAGCCATAGAAGAGAGAATTGTAGAAAATATGGACAAAATGCCCATTGTCAATATTCTGCGTGTCGGACTATCCGGTCTATGCTTCTTACAGGAAATACAGGGACACTTCCCTTATTTTCCCACCATATCAAGCAAGAAATATGGGATATGTCCATAATTCTCCCAACGTTTCCGTTTTCAATGTACGATTTTAGATTTACAATTTACGATTTTTAAATCGTACTTCGTACATCGTAAATCATACATCAAATGCCGTTACGGTTATGAACATTTCGGCGTGCCGGATTTGTCGCTCAATGCCCGGATTCGCATTTTTTTGAATATTCATATATTTCGTGAAAATTCTTCGTCAACTGCCACCATCCATTTTTAAAAGTAGCATGGTCTGCGCCTATCATGGCAGACGCAAACCGTATTGAATTTGCATAAAAGAACCATTCTTTTACCCACAACAATTCGATCAACTCATCAAATGGAAATATGGAAATATAGGGACACTTCCCTTATTTTCCCCAGATCAATCAATCAATAAGGGAAATGTCCCTATATTTCCTATATTTATCCATAGATTTTTCATCAAATTAATATCAAATTGCAAAATTTGTGCTTTATGAAAGGTCGTTTGGAGTTAGTCCTGTATGCTTTGAAATTCTCGCAAGCATACGAGGGCCAATTTCTTCTTTGTCATGAAAGGCAAAAACATAATCAGGCCATCCTTCCCTCTCCAGAACCCTATGAGATGTTTTGTCATGTCGCTTAATATTCCATCCGAGTCTCATTAACGCCCTCAGGACAAGGCGAGCTTTTTTAGAAGGCCATTGACTCATACAGGTGCCACAAAAAGTGCGTCAAGTTCGGGGATTTGATCGCCGTGTTCAACCCGATCAGCCATCACGCGAAGCGCCAAAACTTCCACTTTAGAAATAGCATCTTCCCGGTTACTTCCATAAACCACAACTCCGGGCAATTGCTTAATTTCAGCTATCCAGCGACCATCTTCCTCCCGTTCTAATTCAATATTCATTGATTACGCCTCCTGTTTAAAAGTCTAATAATACCCAAATATTTAATTCCGACTTCTTTCTCTGATACAAATGCGAGTTTCTGTCTTTCAAACCCCTTCTTTACACATATTTTATTTCAAAATGTTTTCAATTGCATTATATACCATTTGGGGTTCAATATAATTCATGCAAGACTTACTTTGCATACATCTTGGACTCAAACGATGTACGATTTTAGATTTACTATTTACGATTTACGATTTTTAAATCGTACTTCGTACATCGTAAATCGTACATCAAATGCCGTTACGGTTATGAACATTCAGCATGCCGGATTTGTCGCTCAATGTCCGGATTCGCATTTCTTTGAATATTCATATATTTCGTGAAAATTCTCCGTCAACTGCCACCATCCATTTTTAAAAGTAGCATGGTCTGCGCCTATCATGGCAGATGCAAACCGTATTGAATTTGCATAAAAGAACCATTCTTTTACCCACAACAATTCGATCAATTCATCAAACGGATTCGATGCGTCTGCAAAACCGTTATCCCACATGTTTTTCATAAGATTTGTCGTATTTAAAACCATAGTGTCGGTTTCTATTATTGTTGTATCGAGTTTTTCAAAGTGGCCCATAACCCAGTCGGTGCTATGGCAGCTATTGCATACTTTTTTCATTTCTTTTTTCCGCAGTAATTGTTCCTCTTCATCAATCAAATATTCCACAGCCGGTTCATTCATAAATGTCACAGGCAAAGGCAAACCATCTTTATTTTCTATTTCATATGTTTTCCCGTTTTTAGGTTGGGGGTGAGAATAAATAAGACCAAATATCCTGACCCATAAACGTGAGCCAAAATCATGCGTGCGGGATACAACTTCCTTCCCTTCGGGTGTGACAAGCAAACTATTGTGGCATGCTGCACAGGTAGGGGCTTGAAAATCTTTGCCAACCTTCCATGGAACGTTGTTCCAATTCCACGTATCCTGTTTTGTAAGAAATATGTTTCCATGTTTACTCTCACAGTACACTTCATACGCCGGTATATCCGGTTCGAGGTGGCATTGTGAACATGTATATGGTTTTCTTGCTATTTCAATGGAGAAACTATGTCTTGGGTGGCATGCCGTACAGGCGCCGCGACTCCCGTCGGGATTAATCCTTCCTACGCCCTGATTAGGCCAATTCTGCAGGTTGGGAACTTCAATGCTTCCAGTGTTTGTTTGTATTTCTTTCATGCCATCCACTGTTATTTCAGTGCCATGGCACGCATAGCATGTTTCCCGTCTTGAATTTTCCGATGGGATTAAACATCGTATTGATTTATCGCCTACTTCTTTTATACCCGGAATCGCATCAACAAATTTTTGGTAAACGGGGTTTTCCCGCAGATTATCCAACGCGTATGCTTTCTTGCTGCCGGAGAATTGTTCTACCTCTACTGCATGGCATGTCCTGCAATCGTTTGGAGATACAATTACATTGATCCAAAACCCGAAATGCTCAAAACTGTCCTTGTGTTGTGAAATATTCTGACTATGGCATTCATAACATCCAACGACAACCGGACGAATGTCTTCCGGTATTGTTTGGCTCGAAACCCTTCTCTCTAATGCCGTTTTTTTAAGGGCGATTTCTGGAGTTATTTTCGAGTGCCTGCTTGTTTTCCAGTCTTCCACAATGCCTGGTGTCACGTTTTTATGACATAATATACATATCTTTGTCTGTTCGCTCACCGCATACGGCAAATCATGTTGTGATTTGCCAATAGCATATATTTTTGAAGTAAGAAGAAAAACTGAAAATAAAAGCAATGCACAAATAGATATCTTTTTCATAGACGTCTCCCTTCTATTTATGGTTATCATTCTGTGCGTAATCGCACGCAGAGAGATGCAACGCACAGGCGGGTCGATATTAAAATGCTATATTAAATTGTCTGAAAATATAGTAAGAATTTAATTTTTTGAAAACGTAGGGGCGAAGCATTAGTATGTTTGGTTATAAACGCATGTGTGCCGGTTATAGCAAATGCTTCGCCCCTACATCGTGCGGCGAAACATCGTTATTATTTGAATTTTTCAAAAAAACTAAAGTGTTACAGAATAGATACTTTTAGCTATACCGTGCATTTGTAGGAGTGGCATCAGACGCATTCACCGCGAAGAGAATCTTCGCTAAAAGATGAAAATTGATAATTATTTTTACCCGATTCTTTTGCACGGTATAACGCTATGTCTGCGCTTTTTAATAATGTATTCACGTCTTTGCCATTATCAGGATACTGCGCAATTCCAATGCTAATGGTAATGCTTATTGTGTTGCCGTCGAGCACTACCGGCTGTCTTACCGCTTCAAGTATTTTGTCAGCTACGCTTATTATATTGCTTTCATGCTCTACCTGCGTCAGTAAAACCGTAAATTCATCACCACCCATCCTTGCAATCGTATCTGATTTTCGGACGGTCTGGTTTAATCTATACGCAATTTCCCTAAGCAATTGGTCGCCTGTCTGGTGACCAAAGGCATCATTAACCTCTTTAAATCCATCGAGATCAAGAAACATTACTGCAAGCCTTTGCCGGTACCGGTTCGCATTTGAAATGGCCACATACAGGCGATCATTAAATAGCCTTCTATTGGGAAAGTTCGTAATTTCATCAAAATACGCCATGTGTGTAATCACTTCTTGCGTCCACAGATGCTGGACAGCAATGGCATATAAGATTGCAATACGTTCCAACAACTGAATATCTTTTCCGGAATAGCCGTTTGCAGCATTACCCACAGTTATCTGCCCTACAATTATCTCGCCGAGCATGGCAGGCGCTGATAAAAAATGCTTTAATGATGCATTCTTATTTAATGACGCCTCCGACCTTGCATCATTTAACGGGTCGTTTGATAGAAGAGGTTTTTTGTTTTCAAGCACCCATCCCCATAGCCCCTGGAATTCATCAACCCCGATGTTTCCTTCCGGTATATTAAATATTTTGGAAACTTCGGGTGTTATTGCAGGAGAAACAAAGCTGTTTGTTTGCTTGTCAATATATCCGACATAGCCAACAGGACTGTTTGTCAGACATTTTGCATATTCCAAAACAAGCGCCGACAAACTTTCAATTGAGTTTTCCGGTTTTACCAATGCCTTTGATAAATCTACCAGCGCTGCATTAGCTTTTGCCTCCCATGCAGCGGCTTCTTCCGCCTGTTCAACTTTTAATTGCCGCGTCTCGTATTCACTCAATTTTTGACGCAATATCTTTATCTCTTCAATCAGTTGTTGCTTTGTCTTTATTTCGTCCATACTGCCCGCAGTATTTGTTTTATCTTTAATGTCCATACGATATGAAAACCTCCCCTCCTCCCAATAATCGATTAATTTGTGCCTTCATCAGTCTACCGTCGGCAATCTGCAATCAGCAATCGGCAATCGGCAGTCTACGGACTGAAAACCGTTACACGTTCTTATAGCACTTAATTTCAAAATAGTATAATAAAAAAACGGCATTTGTTCAGCATAAATCGGCAAAATCTAAACCTCCCGATAAGTTGTGGCAGTCTACAGTCTACAGCCTACAGCCTACAGTCGGCAGTCGGCAGTCGGCAAGTTGTAGATTGAGGACTGAGGATTATTTTCGTGCCTGGTTGGTTCTGGCTATGCCAGCTTAGGAGATAGTAAAAAAAGCCCCACTATAGCCAAAAGCATCAATTATTCAAAAAACGGTCACCTCTCACACAGAGCAGGGCATGTAGATCAGACAATCCCCGTCCCCAGTATGAATGCCAACACAAACAATAATATCCCGACAATACGTTTGATTGTGCGCATAGTAATTTTCTTTATGAGGCGCGAACCGATAAATGCGCCGGTAAATGCGGTCAAAATAGCCGCCGCAATTAGTCCATACCCAATCTGTCCACGAATGACATGAATGTTTTGCGAAAAGAATGTGACCCCATAAGCAGCAAGCCGCGTTACATCCACCACGACTGCAGAAACAACCATCGTCCCTATGAACGCCTCTTTTTTCAGTCCGATTCGTATCAGAAATGCAGTACGCAATGCCCCCTGATGTCCGGATAATCCGCCAAAGAATCCCGATAGCATCCCGCCAAGCGGAATATATTTTGGATGGAATGAGAGTGTTTCAAAAGAGGGCACCAATTCGAGGATTGCAAAGATTGCAATAAGAACGGCGATAATCAATTTTAAAAAAGTAATAGAAAGTAACACTTTAGTTCTTTGAAAAATTAATAGCGAAAAAAGGTAAAAAAAGCTGGCGTCTGTTTTTCCTTTGTGGTATAAAAGGCTTCAATAAAGGGAAACAGTTTATGAAGCCTATCATATTCCAAT